>NZ_JBSGXB010000004.1:0-91754 GCF_053609185.1 Streptomyces sp. NPDC054956
CCGCCCGAGCGGGGTCGGGGGCACCGGCACCCGTTCGCGCTGGGTGTGGACTTGGGCTAAGTGGGGTCGGGGGGGGGCGTGTGGGCCCGCTCCGTGGCGGTGGTGGTTTACCGCCACCCCCCCGACCCGGCCCTCGACCGGGGACCAGTCGGCCGAGGTGGCGGCGGCCGACTGGTAGTCGTCGAGGACCGCGCAGCGCAGGAGGTCCGTCACAGGGCGGCCCCCGCGACGGCGTCGACCTCGGCGAGCAGGGCCTCGTCCAGCGGCCGGTCGGCGACGGCAGCGTTGGCCCGGACCTGCTCGGCGGAGGTGGCGCCGGCGATGACGGAGGCGCAGCCGGGCTGGGCGGAGAGCCAGCCGACGGCGAGTTCCAGGACCGTGCGGCCGTGCTTGTCGGCGAGCGCGGCCAGGGCCTCCACGATGTCGAGGCGCTCCTCGGTGAGGTACGCGTCGCGGCCTTCGAGGCGGGAGCCTGCGGGTACGGGGGCGCCGCGCCGGATCTTGCCGGTCAGCAGGCCGTTGGCCAGCGGGAAGTACGGCAGGACCCCGACTCCGTAGTGGAGGGCGGCCGGGACGAGCTCGTGCTCGGCGGACCGCTGGAGCAGCGACCATTCGTTCTGGGCCGATACGAAGGGTGCCGCGCCGGTTTCGCGGGCCACGTGGGCGGCTTCGGCGAGCTGCCATCCGCTGAGGTTGGAGTGCCCTATGTAACGGACCTTGCCCTCGGTGACGAGTTCGGTGAGCGCGGCGAGGGTCTCGGCGATGGGTACGGACGGGTCGGGGCTGTGCAGTTGGTAGAGGTCGATGTGGTCGGTCTGCAGGCGGCGCAGGGACTCCTCTACGGCGCGCCGGACGTAGGCGCGGCCGCCGCGCGAGCCGGCGGCGGGTCCGTACCCCATGTCCACGCCGTCGTAGCCGAACTTGGTGGCGAGGACGACGCGGTCGCGGCGGCCCTTGAGGGCCTCGCCGAGGTGGACCTCGGAACCGCCGCCGCCGTAGATGTCCGCGGTGTCCAGGAGGGTGATGCCCGCGTCGAGCGCGGCGTCGACGACGGCCCGGGTGGCGCGGGCGTCGAGCCGGCCGCCGAAGTTGTTGCAGCCGAGCCCGATCGCGGACACCTGAAGACCTGAACTGCCCAGGGGGAGATAGCGCATGTGGTTCGTTCCTCCGCACTCGTCCGGCGCCGTGACCGACCGCGGGACCCACCGCGGGACCAACCGGCGTGATCACCCCACGTGATCAACTGGCAGCCAGTCTAGGCCGCGCGTCCGGACCGGGGACGTGCCTGTGGACAACCCGAGTGCGGCTCCGTGTCAGTAGTCGATGTCGACGACCGTGGGGCGTCCGAGGTCGGGCCGGTCCCGCAGGGGCAGTCCGGTGCCGGGGTGCTCCAGTTCCAGTACGACGAGCTCGTTGGGTCCGTCCCGCCAGAGCGGGGCGGGCGCGTACAGCGTGCGCTGCGGCCCGCGCGGGGTGTCGTAGTGGCCCAGGAGGAAGCCGTTCAGCCAGATCAGGCCGGTGCCCCAGTCGGAGAGGTCGACGAACCCGTCGGCCGGCGCCTCGGCGAGGGTGTGGGTGAAGCGGTGGAAGGCGGGCTTGCCGGGCTCGGGAACGTCCTCGGACCATCCCAGTCCGGCGAGGTCCGCGAGCGGCAGGGGCCGTATCTCCCACTCGAAGAGGTGCTGGTGGCCGTGGCGCACGGCGCGCGAGATGCCCTTGTGGTCGTCGAGCAGCGGCCCGTAGTTGACCCGGCCCTGGGCCCGGACGAGGACGTCGAGGACGACCCCGGCCTCGCCCACGGGCAGGTCGAGCCCCTCGTCGGGGGCGTTGCGGTCCAGGATGCCGAGCGGCACGCCGTCGGCGAAGACGTACGCGCGGTCGCCGAGGCCGTCGATCTTGACCGGCATGACGGGGCGGGGGCCGGTGATGGTGGTGCGGTAGTGGATCAGGCCGTGGTCCTGGCCGAGGCGCTCCATGGATTCGGGAGCGGGGCGCAGGACGGGCGCGCCCGCGAGGAGGTCCAGGTGCGTGAGGAGCGGGGCCGCGCCCTCGCGGACGGCGAGCGCCGGGGTCATCCGGGGCAGCGGTTCGGGCAGCGGGCCGTCGGGCAGCGGCACGTACTTGCCGATGACCTCGCGGAACGCGTGGAACTTCGGAGTCAGTTCGCCGGCCTCGCCGATGGGGGCGTCGTAGTCGTAGCTGGTGACGGTGGGCTGGTAGCCGGGGTCTCCGGGGCGGGAGCCGGTGTGATTGGCGCCGGCCCAGAAGCCGAAGTTGGTGCCGCCGTGGGCCATGTAGAGGTTGACGGAGGCTCCGGTGGCGAGGAGTTCGTCGAGCGACTGGGCCGCGTCCTCGACGGGGCGTACGTGGTGCTCCTCGCCCCAGTGGTCGAACCAGCCGATCCAGAACTCCATCGCGGTGAGCGGGCCGGTCCGCTGGTAGCGGCGCAGGGAGGCGAGGCGCTCGGCCGGCTTGGCGCCGAAGGTGGCGGTGGCGAGCCGGCCCGGGACCATGCCGCCCTGCAGCATGGCGTCCTCGGGGCCGTCCGCGGTGAACAGCAGGCAGTCGACGCCGCGTTCGAGGAGGCCTCGCTCCACGTGGGCGCGGTAGGCGACGTCGTTGCCGTACGAGCCGTACTCGTTCTCGATCTGGACGGCGACGACGGGGCCGCCGCGGCTCGCGAGGTGGGGCAGCAGTTCGGGGACGACCAGGTCGAACCAGCCGTCCACCTCGGCCTCGAACCGGGGGTCGGAGCAGCGCAGGCGCAGGCCGTCGACGGCGAGGAGGCGGGCGGGCAGTCCGCCGAAGTCCCATTCGGCGCAGATGTACGGGCCGGGGCGGACGATGACGTCGAGGCCGAGGTCCTGGGCGATGCGCAGGAAGCGGCCGAGGTCGCGCGGGCCGGTGAAGTCGGCCTTGCCCGGGGCGGTCTCGTGGAAGTTCCAGGGGACGTAGGTGTCCACGGTGTTGGCGCCCATGGCCCGCAGCCGGGTGAGGCGGTCCTCCCACAGGTCGGGGTGGACCCGGAAGTAGTGCAGGGCCCCCGAAACGATGCGGTGGGGGCGGTCTGCGCGCCGGAAGCCGTCCTGGTCGTGCGTGAGCATGCGCTGACTCCCGGGAGAGGTCGAGATGCTGCCGTGAGGTGCGGGACGTGGCCGAATATATGAACGCGCGGTCCGCGCCGTCAATGACCGGTTGATCGGAATCGATCGAATCGATCGTTTCGGCTCTCTATGATGGCTCCGAGCACACCTGACGCACCGCCCGCACCGCACCCGACAGACCGCAGGGGGACCCTTGAGACCGCATGTAGACCAGCGCCGGGCACGGGTACGCGCACTCGTCCAGGCCCGGGGCAGCGTGCGCGTGGCGGACCTGGCCCGGGAGCTCGGCATCTCCCCCGTGACCCTGCGGCGGGACATCGAGGCGATGGCGGCACGGGGCGAGATCCAGCGGATGCACGGGGTGATCAGCCGGCCGCAGCCGGGCTCGGCCGCCCCGGACACCGCGGCGACCGGTTCCGGCGGCAGCGGTGCCGGCGGCGGGCTGGTGATCGGGATGGTGGTGCCCACCACCGAGTACTACTACGCCGACGTCGTCCGGGGAGCCCGCGAGGTGGCCGAAGCGCGGGGCGCCCGCCTCACCGTGGGACTGACCCGGTACCTGCCCGGCGAGGACCGGACCCAGGCGGACCGGCTGCTGTCCACCGGTGCCCACGGACTGCTGCTGACCCCGAACTGGGACACCGGGTCGCCCGGCCCCGGCGAGGGTGCGTGGACGGCGGAACTCCCCGTGCCGACGGTCCTGGTGGAACGGTGGGCCCCGCCCGGACATCCGGCCGCGTCGCTCGACCGGGTGGCCTCCGACCACGCGCACGGCGCGGCGCGGGCGGTGCAGCACCTGGCGGGGCTGGGGCACCGCCGGATCGCGCTCGCCAGCCGGGAGACGCCCACCTCGGCCCGGCTGCGGGCCGGGTTCGAGGCGGCCGTGGCCGCGCTGGGCCTGGAGCCGGCGCCGCCGTGGCCGCGCTCGGACTCCGGACCGGGGCCGTACCCCGGCGCGGAGGCCTCCGGGGAGGCGAAGGTGTTCGCGGAGGCCGAGGCCTTCGCGCGGACGCTGGACTACCTGTGCGCGGCCGTGACGGAGGGCGGGGTGACCGCCGCCCTGATCCACAGCGACACGGACGCGATCATGCTGATCCCGCGGCTCCAGGCCCGGGGGGTGCGGGTGCCGGAGGACCTGGCGGTGATCACGTACGACGACGAGGTGGCCGGGCTGGCCGACGTACCGCTGACGGCGGTGGCGCCGGCCAAGCGCGAGGTGGGGGCGCGGGCGGCCGGACTGCTGCTGGACCGGGTGGCGGGGAACGCGGAGGGGGCGGCGCGGCAGCACCTGGAGTTGCTGCCCCGGCTGACCGTTCGCCCGTAAGGGGCCGGTCGGCCCGCCCGGACCGATTGTTTCGATCGAACCGCGCGCTCGGCCTTGACCTCGTGGTCGTCGCACAAAAGGATGGGGCTCTCACGAACGGCCGGCCGCGCGGCCCCCTCACGCACGTGCCGTTCGGATCTCACCGCAGGAGCCGTCACGTGACCCATCCCGCCTCCTCGTCCTCCCCGTGGCCCGCGTCTTCCCCCGGGCCCGCGGCCTCGTCCGCCCGTCCGTTCGGCCCTTCCTCCGCTCCCGCGCGCCGGCCCGCCACCGTCCTCGCCATGAGCCCCGACGCCCGGGCCGCCGTCATCGGCGGCCGGATCCTGCCGGAGCTGGTCCGGGTGGCCGACGTGGATCCCGAAGTGCTCGTCACCGACTTCGCGTTCGCCTATGTCGAGGAGGCCCTGCGGCACCGGCTGGCCACGGCCGAGGTACTGGTGACCGGATGGGGCTGCCCTCCCCTGGACGCGGAGGCGCTGGCACTGATGCCGGCGCTCCGTGCCGTGGTGCACGCGGCGGGCACCGTCAAGCACCATGTCACCGAGGCCTGCTGGGAGCGCGGACTGATGGTCTCCAGTGCGGCCGCCGCGAACGCCCTGCCGGTCGCGGAGTTCACGCTCGCCGCCGTCCTCTTCTCCAACAAGCGGGTCCTGGAGTCCGCCCACGCCTACCGCGCGGCCCGCGCCCCCCTCGACCTGCTGCGCCGCTACCCCTCCGTCGGCAACTACCGCCGCACGGTAGGCCTGGTCGGAGCCTCGCTCATCGGGCGGCGGGTGCTGGAACTGCTGCGGCCCTTCGACTTCCGTGTGCTCGTGCACGATCCGTACGCCGACCCGGCCGAGCTCACGGCCCTGGGCGCCGAGCCCGTCCCGCTCGACGAACTCCTGCGGCACAGCGACGTCGTGAGCCTGCACGCCCCCGAGCTGCCGCAGACCCGCCACCTACTGAACGCCTCCCGGCTGGCGCTGATGCCCGACGGCGCCACCCTGATCAACACCGCGCGCGGCTCGCTCGTCGACACCAGGGCACTGACCGAGGAACTGCTCTCGGGGCGGCTGCACGCCGTTCTGGACCACACCGAGCCGGAGGTGCTGCCCGCCGTCTCCCCGCTGTACAACCTGCCGAACGTGCTGCTCACCCCGCATGTGGCGGGTTCGCTGGGCGGGGAGCTCGACCGGCTGGCGGGCACGGCCGTCGAGGAGTTGGAGCGCTACGCCCTGGGCCTCGGCTTCCGCTACCCCGTCGACCGGGACCGGCTCGCCCACTCGGCCTGACCCTCCCCGGGCACCGCGGCCACCAGAGCCTCCAGGTGCTCCCGGCCCCGGGCGAGCTGTCCGGGCAGCTCGGCGGCGGCGGGATACCAGCGCTTCTCGTACTCCCAGCACAGCCAGCCGCCCGGGGGTACGAGGGCCACCGCCTCGGCGAGCGGCAGCGCGCCGCCGCCGAGCCCGAGCGGGGTCAGCTCCTGCGCGGACCGTACGTCCTTGACCTGGGTGTAGCCCAGGTGCGGGGCCAGGGCCCGGCTCGATTCGGCCGGCGTCTCGCCCCCGAGCCAGGTGTGCAGTACGTCCCACAGCGCCCCGGCGCCCGGATGCGCGACCCGGTCGAGGACCCGGGCCGTCGCGGTCGCGGTGCGGTGCGAGTCGTGGGTCTCCAACAGGATCCGCACCCCGTGCCGTTCGGCGAAGGGGGCGGCGGCCAGGAGCCGGCGGACCGCGTGGCCGTCGGCCTCCTCCGGGGGCAGGTCGCCGCCTCCGGGGAAGACCCGTACGTACGGGGCTTCGAGGTCGGCGGCGAGCCGGACCAGGGCCCGGATCTCCTCGAGCACCGGTTCGTCGTGGCCGGGGGCTGCCACCTTGGCGTACCCCGCGACTCCGAGGGCGGTGACACCGGCGGCGGTCAGGGTCCGCAGGCCCGCCGCGCGGTCGGCGGCCGGGCTGCCGGGGTGCAGCGGCTCCTCGGGGTGGGCGCGCAGTTCGAGGCCGTCGTAGCCGTGGGCGGCCGCGAGGGCCGCGCTCCGCTCCAGCGCGGTGCCGGGCAGGCCGAGGGTGGAGAAGGCGTACTTCACGGGCGGCTCCCGGCGGCGGGCGGCGGTGCGGCGGGCGGGGGCTCGGTGGGCGGGGGCGCGGTGGATCCTCGCACCATCAGTTCGGTCGGCAGCATGGTGATGCCGCCCGGGGGCATGGCCCGGCGGCCGGTGACGAGCTGGGCGGCGAGCACCCCGGCCTCGCGCAGCGGCACTCGGACGGTGGTGAGCGGGGGCGCGGTGTCCACGCAGACGGGCAGGTCGTCGAAGCCCGCGACGGAGACGTCCTCGGGTATCCGCAGGCCGGCTTCGCGCAGGGCGGCGGCCACCCCGGTGGCGACGGTGTCGTTGGCCGCGGCGACGGCGGTGAAGGGGACACCGCGGCGCAGCAGTTCGCGGGCGGCGTCGTATCCCGCGGAGCGCTCGAACCCGGCGTGCACGGTGAGGGCGGCGCAGCGCTCGGGCAGTGCGGGGTCGTGGTGACGCAGGGCGTCCTGGTGCCCGGCGAGCCGCTCCCGGGTGGTGCTCAGTCCGGGCGGGCCTGCGACGTAGGCGATGCGGCGGTGGCCGAGCGCGAGCAGGTGCTCGGCGAGCCGGAAGGCGCCGGCGCGGTCGTCGAACATGACGGCGGCGACGGGGAGTCCGGCGGGCATGGGCAGCGGGGGGCGGCCGCACAGCACCACGGGGGCTCCGGTGGCCGCGATCCGCGCGAGGCGGGCGGCGAGGGCCCGGGTGTGCTCGTGCTCCTCGACGGCCCCGCCGGTCAGGACGACCCCGCCGGCCCGCTGGCCCTCCAGGAGGGCGAGGTAGGCGAGCTCCGCGGCCGGGGCCCCTTCGGTGTTGCAGACGACGGCGAGCCTGCGGGCGCCGCCCCCGCCGCCGGGCGCCAGGGCTCCCTGGAGGGCGCCGGCGAGGATTCCGAAGAAGCTGTCGGCCACGTCGTGGACGAGGACGCCGACGAGGTCGGAGGTGGCCGCGGCGAGGGCCCGCGCGGGGCCGTTGGCGATGTAGCCGAGGTCCTCGACCGCTTGTTCCACGCGCGTCCGGGTGGCGCCGGCCACCGGGTATCCGCCGTTCAGCACGCGCGAGACCGTCGCGGGCGAAACCCCTGCCCGCACCGCCACTTCGGCGAGTGTGACCGCCATCAGACCCCTCCTTCCGATCGTCCCCGGCTCATCGTCTCATCCGGCGAGTGGATCTTCATAGTCCTCAATGGAGAAAGCGCTTTCTATCACCCGTAAGAGTCTTGCCCCGCCGTGTTGTGCGGCCCTAGCCTGATCGCAGTGAAAGCGCTTTCTATCCTGCTTTCCCTGCAACTCCGCACAAGCGACACCGCACAAGACGAAGGAGGGGGACACCGTGCAGCGCAGGACGATCAAGATCGCCATGAACGGCGTCACCGGGCGGATGGGATACCGCCAGCACCTGGTCCGCTCCCTGCTCGCACTGCGCGAGCAGGGCGGGCTCGACCTCGGTGACGGCACGGTGCTGTGGCCGGAGCCGGTGCTGGTGGGGCGCCGCGAGGCGGCCCTGCGGGCCATCGCCGAGCGGCACGGACTGGAGCACGTCAGCACGGACCTCGACGAGGTCCTGGCCGATCCCGAGGTCGAGGTCTACTTCGACGCCCAGGTCACCAGCGCCCGGGAGGCGGCCGTGCGCCGGGCCATAGCGGCCGGCAAGCACGTGTACTGCGAGAAGCCCACCGCCCTGACCTTCGCCGCCTCCCTCGAACTCGCCCGGCTGGCCGACGCGGCCGGCGTCAAGCACGGGGTGGTGCAGGACAAGCTGTTCCTGCCGGGCCTGCTGAAGCTCAAGCGGCTCATCGACGGCGGCTTCTTCGGCGAGATCCTCTCCGTACGCGGGGAGTTCGGGTACTGGGTCTTCGAGGGCGACTGGCAGCCCGCCCAGCGGCCGTCGTGGAACTACCGCGTGCAGGACGGCGGCGGCATCGTCGCCGACATGTTCCCGCACTGGGAGTACCTGCTGCACGAGCTCTTCGGCCGGGTCCGCACCGTGCAGGCGCTGACGCGCACCCACATCGGCCGCCGCTGGGACGAGGAGGACAAACCGTACGAGGCCACGGCGGACGACGCGGCGTACGGGATCTTCGAGCTGGAGGGCGGCGCGGTCGCGCAGATCAACTCCTCCTGGGCGGTCCGGGTCAACCGGGACGAGCTGGTGGAGTTCCAGGTCGACGGGACGCACGGCTCGGCAGTCGCCGGACTGCGCGGCTGCCGCGTCCAGCACCGCGCCACGACGCCGAAGCCGGTGTGGAATCCGGACCTGCCGCTGACCGAGCGGTTCCGCGACCAGTGGCAGGAGGTCCCGGACAACTCCCCCGCCGACAACGGCTTCAAGGCCCAGTGGGAGCTGTTCCTGCGCCACGTCGTACTGGACGAACCCTGGCAGTGGGACCTGCTGGCCGGGGCCCGCGGGGTGCAGCTCGCCGACCTCGGCCTGCGCTCCAGCGCCGAGGGGCGGCGGCTCGCGGTGCCGGAGGTGACGCTGTGAGCATCCGTCTTCCGTCGGTGGACGGCGGGTTCCGCCTGCACTCGCCGACCATCGCCCCGCTGGCTCCGCTGAGCCACGGCCCGGCCCACAGCCGCACCTTCTACTCGGCCGCGCACGTGGTCGCCGATCCGCTCTTCGCCTCGGCCGACGCGGAGCCGGTGATCGACTGGGAATCCACGCTGGCCTTCCGGCACCGGCTGTGGGCCCAGGGCCTCGGGGTCGCCGAGGCCATGGACACCGCGCAGCGCGGGATGGGACTGGACTGGCCGCGCGCGGCGGAGCTGATCCGCCGGTCGGCCGCCGAGGCCCGGTCGGTCGGCGGCCGCATCGTGTGCGGCGCGGGCACCGACCAGCTGGCGCCTGACACGGTGCACTCCCTGGCCGCCGTCACCGCCGCGTACGAGGAGCAGTTGGCGCACGTCGAGGCGTGCGGGGCGGGGGCCGTGCTCATGGCCTCGCGGGCCCTGGCCTCGGCGGCTCGCGGTCCCGAGGACTATCTGGAGGTGTACGCGGGGCTGTTGCGCCAGAGCGCCCGGCCGGTCGTCCTGCACTGGCTGGGGCCGATGTTCGATCCGGCACTGGAGGGGTACTGGGGGCACCAGGACCTGGACGATGCCACGGACGTCTTCCTGAAGATCGTCTCGGAGTGTCCGGAGAAGGTGGACGGGATCAAGGTCTCGCTGCTCAACGCCGGGCGTGAGGTGGACATCCGCCGCCGGCTGCCCGCGGGGGTGCGGTGCTACACGGGCGACGACTACCACTATCCGGAGCTGATCGCCGGGGACGGGGAGCTCTCGAGCGACGCCCTGCTGGGGATCTTCGATCCGATCGCCCCGATCGCGGCCCGCGCGGCGCTCGCCCTCGACCAGGGCGATCCGGCCGGGTTCCGGGAGCTGCTGGACCCGACGGTGGCCCTGTCCCGGCACCTGTTCGCCCCGCCCACCCGCTACTACAAGACGGGGGTGGTCCTGCTGGCCTGGCTGGCCGGGTACCAGGAGCATTTCGCGATGCTCGGCGGGCTGCATTCGGCCCGCACGCTCCCCCATCTGGCGAGCGCGTACGAGATGGCCGACGATCTGGGCCTGTTCCCGGATCCGGAGCTCGCCGAGGCCCGCATGCGGCAGCTGCTCTCGCTGCACGGGGTGGCCTCGTGAACCGGGCGCCGGCTCCGGGCCGGTTCAGCCTGAACCAGGAGACGATCCGCCAGTGGTCGCTGCCCGAACTGGTCGCCGGGTGCACGGCGGCAGGGGTGGGCGCGGTCGGGCTGTGGCGGGATCCGGTACGGCGGTTCGGAGTCCGGGAGGCCGCGAAACTGGTCGCGGGAGCGGGGCTGCGGGTCAGCTCCCTGTGCCGGGGCGGCTTCTTCACCGCCGCCGACCCGGCCGGTCGCGCCGCCGCCCTGGAGGACAACCGCAGGGCCGTGGAGGAGGCCGCCGAACTGGGGGCCGACGCGCTGGTCCTGGTCTCGGGCGGGCTGCCGGAGGGGGACCGCGATCTGGCGGGGGCCCGGCGGCGGATCGTGGACATCCTGGGCGAGCTCGCCCCGTACGCCGCCGGGTTCGGGGTGCGGCTGGGGATCGAACCGCTGCATCCGATGTACGCGTCGGACCGCTGCGTGGTCTCCACGCTCGGTCAGGCCCTGGACATCGCCGAGCAGTTCCCCGCGGAGCGGGTGGGGGTGGTGGCCGACTCCTACCACCTGTGGTGGGACGAGCGGCTCCCGGCCGAACTGCGGCGCGCGGGCGAAGACGGGCGGATCGTGTCCGTCCAGGTCGCCGACTGGGTGACCCCGCTCCCCGAGGGGGTACTGCTCGGCAGGGGGCAGCTGGGCGACGGCTCGATCGACCTGCGGGCCTTCCGGGAGCTGACCGACTCCGTCGGGTACCGGGGTCCGGTGGAGGTGGAGATCTTCCATCCGGGGCTCTGGGCCCGGGACGGCGGAGAGGTGCTGCGGGAGGTGATCGACCGCTACCGCGAACACGTCGACTGAGGCGGTGGTCGCGGGGCGCGGGGGCGCGGGAGATGCGTGGGGCAGGGGACACGGGGGATGCGGGGGACGCGGGGAATCACGGGGACCGGAAGCGTTCCGGTCGAAGGTCAAAGGAGACCGCCATGACAGAAGTGTGGAACCGTCGTGCCTTCCTCGCGGCCGTGGGAGGAGGTGTGGTGCTGCTCGGCACACCGGCCTTCCCGGCGGTCGCCGGGACGGTGACCCCGGTCCACGACGCCATGCGCGCGGTGTGGCAGGGCCTCGTCCTGGGGGCCCGGTTCTCCCCCGACGCGGAGCCGTTCCGGAGCCGGCTGGCGGCGCTGGGCGCGCAGGCCGGCCAGTGGCGGTCCTCGATGGCCCCGGCCACCGGTTCGCTCTGGCCCGACCAGGTCTTCACCACCGACCCCGAGTGGATGGCCCAGAGCTACTACCGGCTGCGGAGCATGGCTGAGGCCTACGTCCGGCCGGGTACCGGACTCACCGGGGACGCCGGGCTGCTGACGTCGCTGCTGACCGGGCTGGACCACATGCACGCGCAGGTCTACAACGCCTCCCGGACGCGGTACGGAAACTGGTGGTGCTGGCAGATCGGAGCCCCGCAGGCCCTGCTCGACATCTGCGTCCTCCTGTACGACCGGTTGTCCGCCGCCCGGATCGCCGACTACTGCGCCGCCGTGGACCACTTCGTGCCGGACTCGGTCGTCGCTGCCTACACCGGCACCAGTACCGGGGCGAACCGTGTGGACCTGTGCCGGGTGCTCGCGCTGCGCGGGATCGTCGGCGGGGACGACGCGAAGATCGCCCTGGCCCGGGACGCGCTCTCGCCGGTCTTCCCGTACGTCACCACCGGCGACGGGCTCTACCGGGACGGTTCCTTCATCCAGCATTCCTGGGTCGCGTACACAGGCTCGTACGGGTCGGTCATGCTCGGCGGACTGGGCATGCTGTTCGGGCTGTTGAAGGGCACGCCGTGGGAGGTCGTGGATCCCGGGGCGCAGACGGTCTTCGACGCGGTCGAGCACGCGTGGGCGCCGTTCCTCTTCAACGGGTTGATCATGGACGCGGTCTCGGGGCGGGCGCCCAGCCGGGGCGTCCAGGTGGCGGACCCGCTCCAGGTACAGATGGACGACCACACGCGCGGGCACTCCGTACTCGCCGCGATCCTGCTGCTCGGCGAGGGCGCCGGCAGTGCGGAGCGGGCCCGTTGGCGGGGGCTGGTGAAGGGCTGGGCGGCTCGGGACTACTACAGCGCCCCGCTCTCGGACACGACCCAGACGCTGTCCGCCCTGGCCCGGCTCGCGGAGGTGTCGGCGGACGCCTCGGTCACGGCCACGGCAGAGCCGGTGGGGCACCGGCTGTTCCCCTCCATGGACCGGGCCACGCACCGGCGGCCGGGCTGGGCGGCCTCGCTGTCGATGGCCTCGAAGCGGATCACCCACTACGAGACGGGCAACGGCGAGAACCTGCGGGGCTGGCACACCGGGAGCGGCATGCTCTGCTGGTGGGGTTCCGCCTTCGGCAACGGCCAGTACTCGGACGCCTTCTGGCCCACGGTGAACCCCTACCGGCTGCCGGGGACCACGGTCTCGCGCAAGGCCCTGGCCGACGGCGCGGGCGGCGACTGGGGCGCTTCGCGGCCGGACGCCACCTGGGTGGGCGGCACGACCGACGGGGAGTTCGCGTCGGTGGGCCAGCACCTGAAAGGGCTGGGGAGCACGCTCACGGCCCGCAAGTCCTGGTTCTTCCTGGCCGACACGGTCGTCTGCCTGGGCGCGGGGATCACCGCCACCGACGGCACGGCGGTCGACTCGGTCATCGACAACCGGAACCTGGGCGCGGCCGGCACCCATGCGTTGACCGTCGGCGGGACGGTCCAGCCGGCCACGCTGGGCTGGACCGGCTCCTTCCCCGCTCCCGGCTGGGCGCACGTGGCGGGCTTCGGCGGGTACGTGATGTCGGGTCCGGGCACCTTCAAGGCGCTGCGGGAGGCCCGCACCGGCAAGTGGAGCGACATCAACCGGAGCGCGTCCGGCACGTCATTGACCCGGCGCTATCCGACCCTCTGGTACGACCACGGGACCGATCCCGTCGGCGGCGGCTACGTCTACCAGATGATGCCGGGCGCCACGGCCGCCCAGACCTCGGCGCGGGCGGCCGCCACGGGATGGCTCACGGTCCTCGCCAACAGTGCCACCGCCCAGGGGGTGGCGGTCACCTCGCTCGGCTTCACCGGGATCAACTTCTGGCAGGCCGCGACGGTCGGCGCGGTGCAGGCGAGCGCGCCGTGTTCGGTGACGCTCCGGGAGCGGGGCGACGGTACGGCGGTGGTGTGCGTCTCCGATCCGACGCGCACGCTGACGGCGCTGAACCTGGTCTGGAACCGGCCCGTCGCCCAGGTGCTCTCGCAGCCGGGCAGCGTGGTCTCGGCGGCCACGGGAGACCGGCTCCAGCTCGGCTTCGGCAGCCTCACCGCACGGGAGGGGGCCGGCCAGGAGGTGGTGGTGCGGCTGGGGTGACCCCCGGCGACGATCTCGGGCGGGCTCGGGCGGGGACCCGCGATGGGCTCCGGGGTGATCCATTCGCGATCGTGTCCACGTCCGCGGGGCGACAAAAGGGCAGGCCACGGGGTGACATAACGTGCCCTCTATGGATCAGGAGCACATACCCGGGGACGGCGAAGGCGCGGGCAGGCGGCGGTTCCTCGCCCTGGCGACGGGGGCGGCGGCCACCGCGGCCGGGCTGGGCGCCGTGGCCGGCTGCGGCACCGGCCCCACCGACGGAGCGGGCGGGACGGACGGGGCGGGGCCCGGCGAGAGCCCGAAGCCGTCCGGTTCGCCGGACAAGGACGGCCCGCACGGCTTCGACGTCAAAACCGAGAACGCCCGGCCGGGCAACGCCGACTGGCAGGTGACCAAGGCCGGGCCGGCGCGGGCCGTCGAGGGCTTCGCCGACAAGGTCAGCGTCCTGCCCGGCGAGTCCTTCGGCCTGCACGTCTCCACCACCGCGCCCCGGTTCACCGTCTCCGCCTACCGGATGGGCTGGTACGGCGGAGCCCGGGCCCGCCTGGTCTGGCGTTCCGAGGCCCTGCCCGGGGTACGGCAGCCCGACCACACGGTGGACTCCGCGACCCGGATGGTCCGCACCCGGTGGACCCGTAGCACCACCGTCGACACCAAGGACTGGCCCGAGGGCTGCTACCTGCTGCGGCTCGACGCCCAGGGCGGCGAGGGCCAGCGGTTCGTGCCCCTCACCGTGCGCTCCGCCGCCACGACCGGCCGTACCGTCGTCGTCAACGCGGTGGCGACCTGGCAGGCGTACAACCGGTGGGGCGGCTACGGCAGCTACGACGGCCCCAGCGGCGGGTACGCCACGCGCTCGCTCGCCGTGACCTTCGACCGCCCGTACGAGTACGACGACGGCGCGGGGCTGTTCCTCGTGTACGAGGCGCCGCTGCTCGCGCTCGCCGAACGGCTCGGCATCCCGCTGGCGTACACCACGACCACCGACGTGGCGCGCGAGAAACGGCTGCTGGAGGGCGCTGCGGCGGTCCTCTCCCTCGGACACGACGAGTACTGGTCGCCCGAGCAGCGCGCGCACTTCACGGCCGCCCGGGACGCCGGTACCAACATCGCGATCCTCGGCGCGAACTGCTGCTACCGCCGGATCCGGCTGGAGGCCTCCGACCTCGGGCCGGACCGCACGGTGGTCTGCTACAAGTCCTCCTACGACCAGGACCCCGGCTTCAAACGCGGCCACCCGGCCACCGTCGACTTCCGTTCCCCGCCGGCCGCCGACCCGGAGAGCTCCCTGCTGGGCGTGATCTACGACGGCTACCCGGTGGACGCCCCGTACGTCGTGACCAACCCGGGCCACTGGCTGTTCGAGGGGACCGGCGCGAAGGCGGGCGACAGCTTCGCGCACCTGGTCGGCGTGGAGTACGACAAGGTCAACACCGGTTTCACGACCCCGCGCCCGATCGAGATCCTGGCCCACTCCCCCGTGGTCTGCGACGGCCGTCCCAGCCACCAGGACACGGCGTACTACACGGTGCCGAGCGGCGCCGCCGTCTTCGCGACCGGGACGATGCGCTGGGTGGAGGCCCTCGACGCGACGGGCGACGGCCGCAGCGGCGCCAACCACGGCCTGGACGCGCGCTCGGGCGCCCTGACCACGCGAGTGACGGAGAACCTGCTCCGCGCCTTCGCGGCCGGACCGGCGGGACGGACGCATCCCGCGCAGGACAACGTCAAGGCGGTGTACGGGGGTTCGGGGTCGTGAAGCCCACCGGTCCACTCGAATGCACTGGACTCCACCCGTAAGGGGTGTTTAGGATCATGTCGCGGCATCGCGTGTCGGTCACCGGCTGGGTGAGACATGGAGGTGCCGAGACGTGCCTTTCGGAGGCATTCACCCATGACTGTTCAGCTCAACCACACCATCATCCACTCCCGTGACCACCGGGAGTCGGCCGAATTCCTGGCCTACATCCTCGGCCTGGAAGTCGGGGCCCCGTGGGGCCCGTTCATCCCCGTCGAGACCGCCAACGGCGTCACCCTGGACTTCGCGAGCATCCCGGCCGAGTCCATCACCGCGCAGCACTACGCGTTCCTCGTCTCCGAGGCCGAGTTCGACGAGGCCTTCGAGAAGATCAAGCGGGCCAGGCTCACCTACTTCGCCGACCCGCACGGGCAGCGCCCCGGCGAGATCAACAACAACGACGGCGGACGCGGCGTGTACTTCCAGGATCCCTCCGGGCACGGAATGGAACTGATCACCGTCCCGTACGGCGGCTTCAAGGAGTAGTTCCGGTGCGAGCGGTCGCAGGAGCCCGCGGAGTGGCGCGCAATCCCAACGCGCCCGCCGCGCTGCTCCTGCGGCTGCTCGGCTCCGGCCACTGGGAAATCCTGGTCGACCGCGCGCCCCCGCTGCCGCACGCCGTGTACGACGCGGTGATCGCGCACCCCGACCCGGACGTACGCCGGCACCTCGCGAAGAATCCGCACGCCCCGGCATCCCAGCGGGGCCGGCTCGTGGACGATCCCGATCCGGAGGTGCGGAAGCTGGTCGCACGGCCCTCGCGGGCGTTCCGGACACCGGTGGACCCACTGCCGGAGTCCGCCTTCGCCCGGCTGGCCGCCGACCCGGTCGCCGGGGTCCGGCTGGCCCTCCTGGAACACGCGGGTGGGCTGCCCGCCGCCGTATTGGACGTCCTGCTGGACGACCCCGATCCCGAGGTCCGGACGGCCGCGCTGATCGCGGCGGGCGGGACCCGGGCGCTGCGGCTGTGGGCCCACGACGAAGACGAATGGCAGGTTCTGCGCGCGGCCGAAACGGCCCCGCTGGAGCGGGAGCTCGCGCGGGATCTCGTACGCCGGGGCTCCCCGGAGCTCCGCCGGAGCCTGGCGGCGAATCCGACCCTGCCGGCCGAGCTCGTGACGGAACTGGCCGGGGACCCCAGCCGGCCGGTACGGCTGGCCGTGGCCATGCGGCAGGAGCTCTCGGAGGCCCGGCGGGCCGCGATCGACGCCGAGGTGCACCCCGACGCGTACGTATCCCCGGCTCCCTGGGCGACGGACACCGACGACCCCGAACTGATGCGGCGGGCCGTGGAGTCCGCGCAGCTCGGGCTGCGGCGCAGCGCCGCGTACAACCCCCGGCTTCCGGGCGAGCTGGTCGCGCGGCTGGCCCTGGACCCGGACCACGCGGTGCGGCTGCTGCTCTGCGAGAACCATCCGGCGGTGCCGCCCGCGCTGCTGTGGGAGGTCTGGCGGGAGGCCCGGGTGATCACCCGGCACGACCTCCTCGGCAGGCCGGGCTTCCCCCTGGATCGGTTCGCCCCGCTCGCCGACAGCGAGGATCGCGACGAACGGTGCCTGGCCCTGCTCTGGCCGGACCTCGATCCGGCGGTGGTGGACCGGCTGAGCCGGGACCCGGACGCCTCCGTGCGCGAGGCGGCCGCGGCCCATCCCCGGCTGTCGCCCGGCCGGCTGCCGGAACTCCTGGACGACCTGTGGGTGGCGGAGGCCGCCGGCGCGCACCCGGCCCTGCCGGTCCGGCTGATGGAGGCCGTCCTGGCGGAGGCGGCCGTCCCTGGCTGAGGGACGGCCCCGCCTGAGGCACGGCTCAGTCGAGCATGCGCCACATCACCGGCTCCGGGAGGGCCGGGTTCCGGGCCGCCGCGGCCGCCGTCTCCTCGTCGCCGAGCAGCCGGACCAGCGCGGATGCGGGCAGCCGCGGGTGCTCGGCGGCAAGGCGGCGGACGTACGCGTCCGGGTCGTCGAGCAGCCGCAGGGCGGACTCCGCGGAAGTTCGGATGGCCGTAGGGACGGTTGGGCTTGGAGAAGCTCCCGGTCCACCAGTTCCAGACCTCGAGCAGCATGTCCGCCGGGGCGTCGTCGCAGTTCTCGGCGAGGAGCAGCCGCACGACCTCGTCCTCGTCCCGGGCCAGGCGCTCGACCACATCGGCCGGCAGCCGCCGGGCCTTCGCCACGCTGCTCCGCAGCGCGGGATGGACGGAGGCGGCGAGCCGTCGCATCGCTTCGGGGTCCGCGTGCAGGGCCACCACCCAGGGGACGGGGTACCGCAGCCCGTCCGGTTCCAGGCCCGCCAGGAGGTCCGCCCGCCGCCCCTCCGTCAGCTCGGGCCGCACCGACACCTCGCGGCGTACGCCCGTGTCCGGGTCGGCGGCGAGTACGGCGACCAGGTCCGGCTCCAGGTACGGGTTCTGCGCGAGGCCCCGGCGTACCGAGGGGTCCCCGTCCCGGGAGAGGCGGACCGCGAGGTCCCGTTCCAGCCGCCGGGTCTCCACGACCTCGTACTTCACCGCCAGGCCGTCGAAGAACCCGGCCGTGAGCGGGACCTCCTCGTGCCGGGCGAGCCCGACCGCCGTCCGTACCGCCCCGGCGGGGTCCGCCGCCAGCCGGTCCCGGACCTCTTCGTCGAGCTTCGCCCAGGCCGCCGCGCAGACCGCCGCGCGCACGGTCGGCGCCGCATCGGCGGCGAGGGCCCCGAGCAGCCGGTCCGGGAGGCCGGGAAGGGTCGCGGCCTCCGCCCTGACCGCGTCGGAGCCGGCGCACGCCAGCGCCCCGTACGCCTCGGCCGTCAGCCGCGCCCGGGCCCGGCCCGCCAGGTACGCCAGCGAGGATCTGCGGTGGGGGTTCGGCTCCACGAGCACGAGCCGGGACCACTGGTCCGCCGTCAGCTCGACGCAGGTGCGGGTTCCGGTCCGGGAGAAGCCGAGGGTGACGCCCCGGTGCTCGGCGAAATGGCCGCGGAGCTTCCCGTCCGGGTGCTCGATCACCGCCTCCAGCACCGCCTGGGGCAGGTCCGGCCGGTACGGCAACGCGTCGCACCTGCCGATCAGCCCCACCAGGATCGCGTCGGGCGCGGCGCGGTTCATGCTCAGGCCGTCCCGCCGGAAGTGGCGCAGCCTCAGCCCTGCGGCCTCCCCGAACTCCAGCCTGTCCCAGACGTCCTCGCCCGTACCTCGTTCACTCCCCATCCCCTGGAAGGTAGACGATGTTCGGCGTGCCCGTCGTCGGGTGGGTGCCCACACGGGTGCGGACCCCGTAGACCTCGGCCAGCAGCGCCTCCGTCAGCACCTCCGCCGGGGTTCCCGAGGCGGCCACGCGGCCGTCCGCCAGGACGTAGAGGCGGTCGCAGTACATCGCCGCCAGGTTGAGGTCGTGCAGCACCAGCAGGGCGGTGGCGGGCAGGGCGCGGACCAGGCCGAGGACCTCCAGCTGGTAGCGGATGTCCAGGTGGTTGGTCGGCTCGTCGAGGGCGAGCAGGCCCGGTTCCTGGACGAGGGCGCGGGCCACCAGGGCACGCTGGCGCTCGCCGCCCGAGAGCCCGTCGAAACGGCGCCCCGCGAGGGCATCGGCGCCGACGGTCCGCAGGGCCTCGTCGACGCGGCGTACGTCGTCCGGGCCGTCCTGCTCCCAGAACCGCTTGTGCGGGCTGCGGCCCATGGCCACCACCTCGCGCACGGTCAGCCCGAAGGCGCCGGCCGCGTCCTGGGGCACGACGGCCACGCGCCGGGCGCGGTCCCTGACGCCCAGCGAGGCCGCGTCCACGCCGTCCAGCAGTACGCGCCCGCCGCTCGGGCGCAGGGTGCCGTAGACGCAGCGCAGCAGCGTCGTCTTGCCACTGCCGTTGGGCCCGACCACTCCGACCGTCTCGCCGGGTCGGGCGGTGAGGTCGATTCCGTGCAGCAGCGGCTGCCCGTCGATCTCGTAACGGACGGCCTCGACGGCGAGTTCCGCCGGCGCGGGAGCCGGTCCCGCCGGTTCGCCGCTCATCCCACGACCCCTTCGGTACGGGTGGAGCGGCGCAGCATCCACAGGAAGAACGGCCCGCCGACGAGCGCGGTGACCACGCCCACCGGGATCTCCTCCGGCGCGGCGACCGTACGGGCCGCCAGGTCGGCCAGGGTCAGGAAGACCGCCCCGGCGAGCGCGGCCACGGGCAGCAGCGCCCGGTGCCCGGCGCCGACGGCCATGCGGGCCGCGTGCGGAACCATCAGCCCGACGAAACCGATCGCCCCGCTGCAGGCCACCAGCACGCCGATGACGAGCGAGGTCAGGACGAAGACGGCGGCCCGGAACCGCCCGGTGTCCAGGCCGAGCGTCCGCGCGCCCTCCTCCCCCGCGAGCAGCAGGTCGAGCGGCCGGGCGAGGGCGACGAGCAGGCCGGTGCCGGCCAGCAGGGCGGCGGCGGGAAGCGCCAACTCGCCCCAGCGGGCCCCGCCGAGGCCGCCGAGGGTCCAGAACAGCACGCTGCGGATCTGGTCGGGGTGCGCGGCCAGGACGAGGACCAGACTGGTCAGGGCGGACAGGACGTACTGGACGGCGACTCCGGCGAGGATCAGCCGGCCGGTGGTCATGGCGCCGCCCCGCCGGGCCATCGCGTAGACGGTGACGAGCGCGCCCATCGACCCGGCGAACGCGGCGAGCGGTACGGCGGCCCCGCCCGCGAAACCGAGGAACCCGGCTCCGAAGACGATCACCAGGACCGCGCCGGCCGAGGCCCCGGAGGAGGCGCCGAGCAGGAACGGGTCGGCGAGCGGGTTGCGCACGAGGGCCTGCAGGACGGTGCCCGCGACGGCGAGCCCGGCGCCGACGACGACCCCGAGCAGTACGCGCGGCATCCGCACGTCCCACACGATGGCGTTGAAGGCCCCGCCGCCGGCACCCGGTCGGGGCCCGGCGAACACGATGTCGAGCACCTGGCCCGGGGGAATCCGTACCGGGCCCAGGGCGAGCCCGGCCACGGCCGACACGGCGAGCGCGGCGGCGAGTACGGCGAGCGTCACCGGCGTACGGCGCGCCGCCCTCACGGGGCGTCGGGGTGGAGCTGGGAGCCCAGCGACTCGACGGCGTCGGCGACCCGCACGCCGAGCACGGCCGAGGACAGCGGGAGCACCACGAACCGCTTGTTCCTGACCGCGGGAACCTGGGCCAGTGCCGGGTCGTTCAACAGGCGCTGCTTCTTGGCTTCGACGGTGGTGCCGCCGTAGTCGTAGATGAGGACGACCTCGGGTGCCCGCTCGATGACCTTCTCCCACGACACGTCGCCGAAGGTGTCGTCGAGGTCGGCGAACACGTTCGTCCCGCCCGCCAGGGAGACGATCTCGTTGCCGATGCCGTTGCCCCCCGAGGTGAAGGCGGAGGCATCGCCCGAGTCGTAGACGAAGACGGTCGGCTTGGCCTTGTCCTTCACCCGTGCGGTGACGGCGTCGATGCGGCGCTGTTCGTCCGCGATCAGCTTCTCGCCGCGCTCGGGCACGCCGAAGGTCCGTGCCACCTCGGTGATCTCGGTCTTCAGCTGGTTCAGACCGACGGGCCCGTCGGTGCAGTACTCCACGCTGAGCCGGGAGTTGATGCCGGATTTCGCGAGCCCCTCGCGGTCGCGGCCCTGCGCCTTGTCGAAGGCGCTGGAGTAACCCCCGTACACGAAGTCGGGGTTGGCGCCGAGCAGGACCTCCTTGGAGGGGTACTCCTTCGCCAGGACCTTGATCCTGTCGTACTCCGGCCGGTAGGCGGGCAGTACGGCGTCGTCGAGATAGGCGGTCCCGGCCATCTTCTCCCCCAGCCCGAGGGCGAGGAGGAGCTCGGTGGCGTGCTGGTTCATGGTGACCGCCCGCCGCGGCGGCGCCTGATAGGTGCTGCTGACACCGCAGTTGGTCACGGTGTACGGGTACCCGGGCGCGGCCCCCGCCGCGCCCGGGGCGCTCTCCGCCCCCGGTGAACCCCCGCACGCGGCAAGGGCCATCAGGAACGGGAGGGGCAGGAGCGCGCGCGACAGGGCGCGGGGGTACGACGGCACGGCGAGGCCTCTCCGGGGGATCCGCGTCCCCTGGTCGAATCGAAGAGGCGGTGCGTCAGTGTCTGACTCCCGGACCCGCGGGGGCTCCGGTCACAGTGGCGGGACCGCACCGGATTCGCACCGGTTTCCTGTCCTGCACCGCCTGAATAACCCGGCCAAGTCTGCCATATGGGTGAAATGGGCCCAGGGCAGGGCCATCCTGCCGGCGTTCCGCGCCTGCCGCGGCCCAGCCGCCCGCACGCACCTCGCCGCACGCACCTCGCCGCACGCACTTCGCCGCCCGCTCGGGGCCGGAGCCGCCGGCCCGTTGTCAGTGCCGGGCGCCACAATGAACGCATCAACCAGCGGTTACTACCCGCGGGGATGCTGCAGGGCTGCAGTGCACGATTCCGCCCCACCGGACCCCCTCGGGGGACAGCGCCCGGCGGGGCGGACGTGCGTCCGGCGACGGGTAGGCGGTCTGGCCGGCCCTGCCCGTCCGGTGCGTGGCCGCGGGGCCTTCGCACGTCACAGGGTTGTCACAGACCACCCACGGCCGCCCGCGCCCCGGCAGCATGGCGCGATGCGCCGACACCACACCGCCGCCGCCGTACTCGCGGCCGCCGCCATCGCCCTCACCGGATGCACCAGCCTGAAGAGCGAGCCCAAGCCCGACGCCAAGCCCACGCCCGCGGCCCCCACGGCCCCCGCGCCCACCGGCTCCAGCGCCGCGGCCGAGCCCTCGGGCCTTCCGCCCGAGCCGAGCCCCGACAAGCGCACGATCTACCTGGCCACCCTCAACGGCATCGACCCCGAGATCGTCAACGGCAAGGAGGACAAGGCCGTCAGCCGCGGCCGCGACCAGTGCGCCTCGATGAAGGACGAGAAGGACCCCACCAAGCGCGTCGAGTCCGTGAACAAGCGGTTCATCGGCCCCACCCACCCCGACGGCTTCGGCCCGACGAAGAGCGCACTCATCCTCGCCACCGTCCAAGCCAACATCTGCCCCACGTACTGACGGGACCACGGACGCGAGAAGCCCCCCGGCCGATCGCGGCCAGGGGGCTGAAAACAGGCTCTCGCCTGCTGACTCATCTTGCAGGGGCGGCAGGATTCGAACCTGCGACATCTGGTTTTGGAGACCAGCGCCATACGACCTCGGCACGTAACTTGACCTGCTGCTAAGCCGCTTCCGCATCCTTTTCAGTGATCGTTTGGGCGATCCTTAGGAGATCCACGCGACCCCAGAGGGTGCGGAGACCCAGGTTACGCATCGCGCCCCAGTAGATCTCCTCGAGGCCTTCCAGGCGCTCCCGACGCATCGCCGGTGTCGGATGCTGGTAGACAGCCTTGATGCCAGGCCGCCGATGTCCAGCCTGCTCGAAGGCGAGAGCAGGACGAACGCCAATCTCATCCTGATACGTGTCGTGCGTGTGCCGCAAGGCCCTCATGTCCAGCCCGGGTGAGATCGGCTCCCAAGCCGCACGGTACGAGACGCCTTGACGCTTCTCCCGTTCGGGCCGGCCGTCGGCGGCAGGCCTCATCTGGCGGGACCAGTTCCCCGTCCACCACGGCCTCCCGTTCGGCTGGCAGAAGACCAACTCGTGGGGCCAGTCGTCGAGGTGATAGCGGAGAAGCCTCGCAAGGAAGGGCGGAACGTCGATACTCCGCACCGAGGTGTCGTTCTTCGGCGGCTCCAGCGCCTTCACGGTACCCAGCTTCGTCCCATCCTCCGCCCGCTTGGTGTACTCGACGTACTCCTGGTGGACATGGATGACGGGGCAGGAGAAGACGCCGCCCTTGAAGGACTGACTTCTGGTACGCAGCACATCATCTCGATGCAGGCCAAGGCCTTCAGAGAATCGGAGGCCAGTGAAGGCCGTGGTAAGGACGAACATTCCCTTCGCAGGCCCAAGGCGCTGAGCCAGCTGGATGACCGTCTCAGGCGGCGCCCACATGTCTTCTTGGTCAGTCTTGCGCCTGCGCTGCGGGGTCGATGACTTACCTCGACGCCGCCCGAAGAGGGGGTTCACTGCAAGGTGCTTGGAGTCGACGGCGCCCGTAAGGATGGATGACATCAGGGTCAGTGCGTGATCGACACGAGATTCCGCAATCTCCAGGCCGGTGGCCCACGCCTCGACGTCGAACCAGTTGAGCTGCAGGAGCGGGGTGTGTTCCCACTTCGGAAGAATCACGTGATCAAGGAGCAGCCACCAGCCGTCGATCGTGTTGCCACGCCGTGTCGCCTTCGCCTTCATCCACTCGCGCGCCCAGACCCCAAAAGGCTTCCGCGCCTTAGCTGGGTCGATCCAGCGGCCAGCCCGGATGGCCGCCTCTTGCTCCTCGCCCCACGCTTCGGCGGTCACCTTGGTTGGGAACCCCGACTCACTCCCCCAGGTGCCGTCTGGCTTCTTGTACTTGACGCGCCAAGTGAACTGCTTCGTCTGCTTGCCGCCGCGAACTTTGTAGACCTTCTCGGCGTGTGCCAAGGTGCACCCCCGCTGTAGATGCCGGCTGCCTATCCCGCGACTGACCGCAACGGCTGCCAGTCGAACTCGTCACCTGCCAGGGCCTGCATCTGATCGCGGAGGCTCGCAAGGGCCATCGCAACGATCTGAACCCCAGTCTCAGTGAGCGACCCGGAGAGGCTGAAGAGAGACTGGTCGACATAGACCACATACCCGGAGGGCAGTCGCTCAGCAAGAACGAGCCCGTCGTTCGGTAGGTCGTCGACCATGGCGATTTGAACACACATCGGCACCTCACTCGACCAAATGGTGGGGCCATCGCCAGCGTTCGTTCATGCAACCACACATTTGGGTCACATGTGGAGAGCTTGGAGTAACTGAAGAGCGCTTCTGCTACGCCCGGTTCGCGATGGGCGGCGAGTCGTCGCGCCCATCCTGGTCGAGCGCCTGCAGATGACGCTTCGCCTTGCGCCAGGCCTCCACGCTCCGCCGCATCTCTTCGGGGGTGGCGTCCGCGTTGCCCTTGACGATGATGACCATGCGCGCATCGTCGCCGAGCGGGATCACCGTCGTGGCGACGAGCGGTCCGTCCTCTTCCAGCTCGTCCACGATGACGAGGGGCAGTCGACTGTCCGCGGGACCCGATTCGGGCGCCAACGCCGGTTCGGCCGGGCTGACCGTGCGAGGCTGCCCGCCGGCCAGGACTCGGTCTAGCGAGTCGTCGGTCCACCGGACGCGGCGCGCGAACGCCCGAATCGTGGGCGTGGGCCGCTTGTAGGCGTGCCCCGCTTCGATCATCTGGATGGTCGATCGCCCCACGCCAAGCTCGTCTGCCAGGTCTTCCTGGCTGATGCCTTCAGCTAGGCGAGCGGCCTGGAGTGCCCGCCCCAGGTGGTCCCAATCGAAGTCCATGACCACATCATGCCTCAGAAGCATGCAACCAAGAAGCCTGCTTTCCGAGCCTTGACCTGCGGGTTGGTGGCCGATTCACGCTCTTCGGGTTGCATTCTGCGCCCCGCATATGCCAACACGCCCCCTGACACTCCATGCCAAGCTTGAGATTCAAGCTCGAAAGTCGGGCAGAGTGGTTGCAGAGTCCGGCAGAGTGCGCTTGAATTCTAAGCGTGAGACCGAACGGACAGGCAATCAAGGCCATCCGCAAGGCTCGAAAACTGAGCCTGCGCGCCCTCCAGGACATGACCGGGTTGAACCGGGGCTACCTCTCGCGCCTAGAGAGGGGCCTCATCCACCAGGCAGGGGGAGAGCCGGTCCGCAAAGTCGCCGGCGCCCTCGATGTGGCTCCGGAAGCCATAACCCACGAGGAGAAGCAGTGAACAGCAGGACGACGAAGGAGTCTCCCCCGGTCGCCCCGACTGAGGCCGAACTGCGGCACTACACGCCGGAAAAGATCGAGGAGCTCGCGCTGCTGCCGTTCAAGGCCAGCGTCATCCGCAAGAAGTGCCAGACCCATGAGTGGCCGCACAACCGCGGCGCCGCGAAGATCACGCTCAAGCTGGCGCACATCCGCGAGATCTCCGCCATGTACGACGTGCGCCCCGTCCGCGAGACGCGGGCTATCGCCTCCGCCGCCTGACAACGGCAATCGGCCCCACCGCCGGTCTCTGACCTCCGGCAGCAGGGCCTACGGAAGTCCCATCCCTCACCCGCACGGTGATGCGGAGAGAGCGAGATCCCGATGTCCCACATCATGCCCGATCGGGTCGCTGACCTGATCCCCTCCCAGCGTCCGAAGCCCGCGGCTCCGGTTCCCTCCCCGTTCAAGGTCGCGTTGCTGTCGGCGTCGAAGCGCCCGGCCCGCCAGATCGAGGCTGCGGCCCGTATGACGGACGTCGAGCAGGAGCTGAAGCGGCTCCGCCCGCTGGCCTCGGTCGAGGACCAGGGCGACCGCGAGACGCTCCTCGCCGAGTACGCGGCAGCCAACAAGGTTCTGTCCGGTGTGGCGCTGCGCCAGTCGACGGCGGTGCTGTCATGAGCGACACGACCAACCCCACCGCCCTCGACCTCGCCGTTGAGATCCTCGCCGCTGCGGGCCTCACCCCGGTGACTGCTGGCCTGCTGGCCCGCCGCATCGTCGCCGTTGCCCGCGCCGAGGAACTCCAGGCCGCGGCCGATCACCTGATGTCGAAGGGCCACACGATCGCCGCCCTCGACCTCGACAGCTACATCGACGGGGGTGCCCGATGAGCGCCCGCGACGAACTCCGTGACTGCTTCCTCAGCGACAGCCGGGACCGCTTCGAAGCGGCGGCTGACGCCTACCGCGCCGCGATCGAGCGTGAGTTGCTCGGCGACGTGGTGAACCCGTCCGCCCTCATGCTCAGTGCCGTCTCCTACCGCCAACTTGTCGAGCGGATCGAGGCGACGATGACCAACCCGGATCAGTGGGATGGCGACGACGCCGAGGTGGAGATCCTCGCCCGGTACGTCGAGTGGCTGGCTGCCGGGTCACCCATGGAGGACGGCTGGCCGACCATCCCCGAGGCTGGTGAGTCCCGTGGCTGACACCCTCCCGGCCAAGGTCGAGTCGTTCCAGGCCCCGGACCACAGCGTGTGGTGCCTGCGCCGCGACTTCATCGATTCCACGCACCACCTGTGGCACTGGGACGGCCAGCCGTTCCGCGCCGACGCTGGCCCGGCGATGCAGTCCCCGGACTTCCCGCTGCTGCGGATGCCGCTGATTGCGCTGATCGCTGAGGGCCTGCACTCGGACACGTCGGCGGCGAGGGCGGCCGGCGAGATGGCCTTCCAGCTCCACGACATGTGCGACGCCGGACTCATCGGAGGAACCAAGTGAGCGAGTACCCCGAGATCGCCGCCCGGTTCGCCCGGGAGACCAGGAACCACACGATGACGGTCCTGCACGAGGACGGCCTGTACCGGCACCTGCGGTTCTCGGCGCCGCAGAGCTACGGCTTCGACCTAATCACCTGGGCGAACAACTTCGTGATCCGCGGCGACGGCATCAGCTACCTCTTCTCGGTGTACCCGACGGAAGACCTGTTCGAGCTGTTCCGGAGGACGGGACGCCCCGGCGAGATCAACCCCGGCTACTGGCAGGAGAAGATCATCGCCGGTCGCGATCAGGTCGAGGACTACAGCGACGCACTGTTCCGCGCCGAGGTCGAAGACACGGTCAAGCAGTGGTCGGAGGGCCTCCCCAAGGACGAGGCGGCTGCGCTCCGCGAAGCGGTAGACGAGCACTTCTACGGCGTCATGAGCGAGTACAACGTCGTCGACTTTGAGAGCGAAGCCCAGCGCGCACTCCATGACTTCCGGCACGGCGAGCACTACAAGGCCGCATGCGTCTGCGGGCAGGCGGCCAAGTTCGAGTACTACTTCGAGGCCACCTCCTGGCGGGACCGCCACCTCCAGGGTCCAGGCGCTGGTCACAACGACAAAGAGCCTGTGGCGATCAAGCACGACGAGGGCTACCAGTTCTACGACACGCACGACTGGCGGCTCCGGGACTACTCGTGGCGGTTCCTCTGGGCCTGCCACGCGATCCGCTGGGGCATCGCCCAGTACGACGCCGCGAAGTTGGTGGCGGCGTGAGCGCGAAAGTTTCCGACTGGCTGCTCGATCAGGCCCGCGAAGTCCTCGCCGCTGACGAGGGCACCCAGGTCACGGATGAACTGGCCGTCGTTCGCTCGTACTGCTCGATGCAGCGCCTGCTGCAGGCGATTGTCGACTCTGCAGATCTGGAGCGTGCAGCATGACCGCGATCCGTACCGAGACGATCCTCTCGGAGCTCCTGTCCGCCGGCCCGCCGGTGATCCAGGCGACGACGCTCCTGCGGGCCCTGGGCCTGACGGCGCGCCCCGTGGACGCCGACTTCGATGAGTCGCTCGAGCTCGGCTTCACCGAGTCCCTCGACTCGTGGGACGCCCGGATCGGGGGCCGGTCGTGACCGCCGATCCGCTGAACCAGCAGGTCGTACTCCTGGCGATGCCCCCGCAGGAGGAGACCGTCCGTCTCGCGGAACAGTGCGACGCCGCCGCCTACGTGGCCCGCAACGCCCGGGATGACGCCGACCGTGACCTGCTGATGGCCGCCCTCGGGCTGGTCGCCACCCCTGCCGGTGCCGTCGCGATGGCGTTCACCTCGCTCCTGCTCCTCGCCCTCGGGCACCGAATCCAGACCGGAGGGCACCATGCCTGAGTCAATTCGTATCGACATGAACGACGGGGACGGCGAAGCCTTCGGGGCGGCCTTCATGGAGGCGCTCTTCACTGGCAGGCCCCTCGTGATGTTCGACAGCGCGCACCCCGAGGCTGGCGAGGTCGGCATGGGAATCGACCTGGACGTCGCCGAGGGGGGTGCCTCCGATGGACGCTGATCCCCGCCTCGACGCCGTGTGGCACGTCGAGGAGTGCTCCGACGAACACGCCGAGTTCTGCCCCTGCATCATCACCACAGGCGAGGGCAACCACGTCGACTACGTGGCCGACGCCGAGACGCCCGAGCTGGCCTCCCGGATCGCCGCCGACCACAACGAGGCCGCCGACCTGCGGGCCCAGCTCGCCGAACGTGACGCGCAGATCGCCGGACTCCTCGCCGACGAGGTCGACCTCAGCGACGACCAGGCGGGAGTGCCCGCGTGAGTCTCCTCGACATAGCCCGCCCTCACGGCCGCCACCGCGCGGTCGACGAGGTTCTGCGGCTCCGCTCCCAGCTGCTGCCGCTGCTGATCCTGATCTGCGACCTGTCCCGCCGGCTGGCCGTGGCCACCGCCGGGTGGGATGCGGCGAACGCGAAGGCCAACCGCCTCTCCGACATCGAGGAGACCGCGGCCGAGGCCACGCGCCAGCTGCAAGCCCAAACCGCCGAGCTGTACGAGCTGCGGGCGTTCCGCGCCACCGCGACTGCGGTCAGCTCCCTCGCCGCGCACCGGGCGGTCGCGGAGACGCAGCCGATCCCGGTCCTGCCACTTCACCTCTCGCCGCTCGCCGGCCACACCAGCCCGAGCCACGTACCGGGCTTCTGATCCCGTCCGCCGCCGGATGCCCACAGGCCGACGGCGGACGCACCAACCACCGCCACGGACGGGCGCCACCGCCCGCCCGCGGCCCGCCACACCCTCGTGAGGTTCACATGTCTCATTCCGTCATCCCCGCCGAGACCGCCCGCCACGTCCTCGCCCACTTCGGCCGCGGGGGTATCACCCCCGGCCGGTTCGGCCAACAGCTCCTCGAGCTGATCGCCGGGGCCGACCTTCAGAACATGGCCCGCCTGGCCGAAGCCTTCCCCGCCGAGGTCGAGGCGGTACGGCTCGCCCAGTACGACAGGGACGGCATCTCTAAGCTGCAGGCCATCGCGAACGGGCAGGCCGTCGCGTGACCGCCACCCCGACCGGCGTCCTCTTGGGGACCTTCACCCCCGGCACCCCAGAGTGGGACGCAGCCCGCGCCGGCCTGTGCATCACAGCCACCGAGATCGCCGCAGTGATGGGCTGCTCGCCGTGGTCGAACCGCTTCAAGCTCTGGCACAAGAAGTCAGGGCTCCGAGTGCCCCCGTTCGTTGTCACCCCGCAGATCGAGTGGGGTAACCGTCTGGAGCCCGCGGTCGGCACCAAGTTCGCCGACGAACACCCCGAGATGGTGCTCGCCCCCACCGGAACCTGGCGCCACCAGGACCGGCCGTGGCAGCGCGCCACTCCCGACCTCCTCGGCCGCGAGCTCGTCGAAATCAAGACCAGCCCCGTCGCCAACGAATGGGACGAGGGGGTGCCTCTCCACTACTACTGCCAGGCCCAGTGGCAGCTCGACACCCTCGGGCTGGACGTCTGCCACGTCGCGGTCCTGATCGCCGGCCACGACTACCGCGAGTACGTCATCGAGTACGACGCCGACGACGCAGCGACCATGCGGCAGGCCGCAGAGGACTTCCTCGCAACGGTCCTCAACGGACAGCGGCCGGCCATCGACGACAGCGAGATCACCTACAACACGATCCGCGTCCAGCCCGACCGCTACGACGTGATCGACGTCGAGATCCCCCCGGACCTCGCGGAGCTGTACGTGTCCCGCCGCGAGTACTCGAAGGCCGCGGACGCCGAGTACACGGAGGTCAAGTCCCTCCTCCTCGACGCCCTCGGCAACGGCCGCAACGCCGTAATCGGCGACCAGCGGATCGCCTACCGCACCGCCCGCGAAGACGGCACCACCATCGCCCTCCAGCCCGCCCGATAGGAGCCACCATGTCCCGCTTCCAGGGCAACAACGGCCAGACGGTCAGCAACGAGTACGACGACGGTCCGTTCGTCTTCCGACCCGCCACGAAGGACGGCCAGAAGGCACGCCTGTCTCTCCAGGGCCCTTCCGGGTCCGGGAAGACGTGGACTGGTCTCCAGATCGCCGCAGGCCTTGCCGAGGGCCAGCGGTTCGCGGTCATCGACACCGAGCGCGGGGCCGCTGCCCTGTACGTCAATGACATCGACGCCCAGTTCGACACCCTTCCCATGCACCGCTACGACCCCCGGGACCTGATCAAAGCGCTTGCCGCGGCGGGGGCCGCCAAGTACCCCGTTGCGATGGTCGACTCGCTCAGCCACTACTGGAAGGGCACTGACGGCACCCTCGACCAGGTGGAGAAGTTCGCCAAGGCCAAGTTCGGCGGGAACACCTTCGCCGGCTGGGGGCCCGGCGGCAACCTGCAGAACGAAATGATCGAGGCCCTCATGGCCTACCCCGGTCACGTCGTCGCCACGATGCGGTCCTCCCGCAAGTGGGTCCTCGTCGAGAACGAGCGCGGCCAGAAGGCGCCCGTGGACATGGGGATGAAGGCCCAGCAGCGCAAGGACATCGAGTTCGAGTTTGGCGTCGCAGCCGAGATGAACGTCGACAACCAGCTCCGCTTCATCAAGAGCCGCTGCCCCGCCTTCCGCGGCCTGGAGCTCGACCGCCCCGACGGGGCCACGGACATCGCCAAGCCCTACCTCGAGTGGCTGCGGGCCGGCGCCAAGGAGACCGACATCAACGCCTGGATCGACGAGGCCAGCGCCGAGAACGCCACCCCGGGCGGCCTGGTCGCCCTCTACCGCGTCGTCGAAGCCGCCAGCGCCCTCGCCACCCCGATCATGCACCCCGAGACCGGCCAGCCGACCAGCCTCGGCGACTACATCCGGATGCGCGGCACCGCCCTCAAGGCCGCCAAGCAGCAGTAGCAGTTCGGGCGGCTCTCGTCCGAATCGAGAGCCGCCCACCCCAAGCAGACCAGATCCGAGAGGACACCGCTATGGACCCGAAGCCCCTCCAGCCCTTCGAAGCCTACTGCGACCACTGCCACCAGCAGCGGCCCCTCTTCCTCTACGAACCCGACCACGGACACCTCGGCGCGGCCATGTACTCCTGCCGCTGGTGCATGCGAGACAAGCAGCCCCTCCTCTGCGTTCGCTGTTGGGGCGCCGAGAAGGAGCTCGAGGAAAACGACTCGGGCATCAACGCCGACGCCGAGACGATGCGTCAGATCTGCGAAACGAACAGCCGGAGCATCGAGCGCCGTGAGTCGGCTGCCGCTGCTGACGCGGCGACCTGCGAGGCCATCGCCCAGGCCACCGAAGAGCGATCGGCATGAGGGCCTTCTACCGCGGCTACAGCGCCGTCACCGGCCGCAGGGCCAAGCAGGTACGCCGACTCCACGTAATGCGTGAAGACGGCGGATTCGCCGGACGCCAGGCCCTCTGCGGGACCCCCGGGTGGGGCGTCACCCACAGCCCCGCCGTGATCCTCGACCCGCTGCCCACCCAGCCGCCGGACGGACTGACCTGGTGCCGGTCCTGCATCGGCCACGCCGCGGACCTCGTCGGCCAACTCGACGCCTTCGCCCGCATCATCGCCGCCCTGAACGACCTCGCCATGGCAGAGGAGTCCGCGTCATGACCTCCATCCAGCCCGCCCTCGACGGCACCATCCCCCCGCCGGCCCGACCCCGAGCCAGCAGCTACCAGACCTGGGTCGAGGACGTCCGACCCGTCTTCGTAGAGATAGCCCGGAGCGGCCGCCGGTTCACCTCCTACGAGATCGCCGACGAGCGCAACCTCAAGGACCCGCCGCTCCCCAAGACGCACTGGGGCTCCTTCATCCACCGCCTCGCTGAGGACGGGCTGATACAGCACGTCGCCTTCGACGAGACCGAACGGCCCGGCGGCAACCACTCCGTCGTCAAAGTCTGGCGCGGCACCCGCGCCGCACGCAGCGGGAGGGCCGCGTGAGCCCCGGGGAGGCCGCCGCGGTCACCGTGGCCGTGATCTGCGCGGCCGTGTACGTCGCCTACCGGATCCTCTGCTGGCTCCTCGACCGCAGCATCCGGGCCCGCCGCGAAGAGAACCTCGAGCTCGACCGCTGGCAGCAGACCGCATACGACGCCGCCCGCCGCAACGAGGACGACGTCCGCCGCGACCTGGCCAAAGCCAAGGCAGCCCTCGACCTCACCACCTGCCTCGCCATCTGGAACATCACCCCGCACGACATCCCCCACCAGACCCGCAAGACCCGCCGGACGGAGGAAGACCAGTGACCACCAAGCCGCTCCCGCCCCACGGAAGCCTCAGCCGCCACAAGTGGCACGGCTGCAAGTGCCGCACCTGCTACGACGGCTACAACGAATGGCAGCGACGACACCACGCCGCGAAGCGCGGCAACACCTACGACAACCTGATCGACGCCGAGCCCGTCCGGCAGCACATCCTGCGACTGCAAGCCGCCGGCATCAGCACCACCAAGCTCGCCAAGCACCTCGGCTGCCACCCCGCCAGCATCATCTCCTTCGTCCGACCGGCAGGCCCCGGCCGCCCCCGCAAGCGCCGCACCAAGCCGGAGACCGCTGCCCGCATCCTGGCCGTCACCACCACCGAGATCCTCCCGGCGACCGTCGACGCAACCGGCACCCATCGCCGCATCCAGGCCCTTGCCGCCCTCGGATGGCCGCTGGCCAGGATCGGCCCGGTCATCGGCATCCATCCGTCATGGGTCGACGACCTCCTCAAGAAGGACGTCACCAGCGGCCAGACCGCCCACTCGGTCCGCCTGGCATACGAACGGCTCGCGGCCAGCAACCCGGAGCGCCACGGCGTCAGCAAGGTCAGCGCCAACCGTGCACGGCGTCGCGCTTCCGGCCTGCGCTGGGCGCCCCCGAAGTACTGGGCGAAGTTCCCGGGCGCCATCGACGACCCGCACTTCACCTCCGAGTACGGCCGCACCAAAGCCGACCTCCTCGCCGAAGAAGCCACCTTCCTCGTCACCGTCGCCGGCCTCACCCGCACCCAGGCCGCCGCCCGCCTCGGCAAGGACAAGTCCTACGTCGACCGCGTCCTCGGCCCCACCGACATGCGAAAGGCCGCCTGATGTCCACCGGAGCTAACCAGAAGGCCCGCACCGCCACGCACCGGCCGGCCGTCAGGCGCCGCAACTTCCGCCACGACGACCTCGTCGCCGTCGACCTGTTCTCCGGCTTCGGTGGTCTGACCCGAGGCATCGAGATGGCCGGGTTCACCACGATCATGGCCGCGAACCACAACAGCTACAAAGTCGAAGTCCACGAGGCGAACCACCCCGACGCCGAGCACTGGATCGCCGACCTGGTCGACCCCGAGGCGGCGGACTACCACTCCGCCCGCGACCTCCCCGCGGCCGACCTCCTCGTCGCTGGCGTGAGCTGCGTCAACCACTCCCAGGCCAACACCATCAAGGCCTATGAGCAGGGCGCGACGCTGTTCGACTATGACGACCCCGACTACGAGGCGCGGGTCACCAAGTCCGAGCGCGACCGGGCCACCGCGAACTGCGTGCTGCACTACGCCGCCCAGCACCACCCGCGGCTGATCCTCGTCGAGTGCACCACCGAACTCACCTCGTGGGGGCCCGCGGTCCAGGGCCGCGCCAAGGTCGGAGACGGCACCACCTACCGGTGGTGGCTCAAGCAGTTCGACCTCCTCAACTACCGGCACAAGATCCTGTACCTCAACTCGCAGTTCTTCGGCGTACCGCAGTCCCGAGACCGGCTGTACATCGCGTTCTGGGACAAGGCCCTGCCCGCCCCCGACCTCGAGCACCGGCCGGCCACGCACTGCCAGCACTGCGACAAGGACGTCGAAGCGGTGTGGACGTGGCGCACCGGGGTCCCGCCGACCGGATCCGTGCGCTACGGCAAGCAGTACGAGTACCGGTGCCCCAGTTGCCGCCGCCCGGTCGTCCCGCCCATGACGCCGTCCCTGGCAGCACTCGACCTGACCGACCTCGGGACCCGTATCGGTGACCGTGTGAAGCCACTCGCACCCGCGACGATGGCCCGTGCGGAGCGCTGCCGCCAGAGGTTCGCCCAATTCCCCGCGGTCCTCATGCCAGCGAAGTCCGTACACGGTTCCGAGCGGCATCCGTGGCAGCCGATGGCGACGCAGACCAGCCAGCAGGAGACGTCAATCCTGTCGACCGGCCCTGCCAGCCTGTTCGTTCCCCCGCTCGCCATCGCGGTGGACAACTACCAGGGTGGCCCGCGCAGCGCCGCGAGCCCGCTGCCCACCCAGGTCGGCTCGGAGACGCTGGCCGTCGTGTCGTCCGGGGTCGTCCCGTTCCGGAAGAACACCCTCGCCGCGATGCACAGCCAGGCCATGCCGACAGTCACCTCGGATCAGATTCCGGGCCTGCTCACTGCCGCCGGCTGGTTCAAGCAGAACGGGCCCACGGGCAACGAGACGGCGCCGCATCCACTCACCCACCCCCTCGGCACCCTCACCGCCCGCGACACCACGGCACTGCTCATGGCCCAGTGGCGGGCCGCGCTCAGGGACCTCCCGCTCGAGGACTGCTACTTCCGGATGATGGCCGCCCACGAGGTCGGCCGCGGCTGCGGCTTCGACGTCGACTTCAGCGACTACAGCGGCACCTTCATCGTCTGGGGCTCTGCCCGAAACCAGGTCGATGGCTTCGGCAACGCCGTATCCCCGCAGGTCGGCGCCTGGATCGGAGCTCGACTCCGAGCCGTCATCCACACCCGCCAGGACAGCGGCCCAGAGCTCGCCGCCGCGGCCTAGCCGTCCCCTTTACCCGCACCAGCCAGAGAGAAGACGACGCATGGGCTACGAGCTTCGCCGCCAGCTGCGGGAAGTGCTCGGACCGGACATCACCGGCCTGCAGCGCGCCGTGGCCCTCGAGATCGCCGACGACGCCAACGAGGCCACCCGGGAGAGCTGGGCCAGCCTCGACGACTTGGCTCGCTGGACCGGAGCGAAGGACGCCATCGTCGTCCGCAACGCTCTCAAGCGGCTGGCCGTGAACGGCTGGGAGTTCCGAGTGCCGATCGGTAAGGGCAAGGACGGACGCGTTCTGTACGCGGTCCCCGGCCATCGCGTCACGTTCCGGGTCCCCCCCTTCGAAGGGGTAGCCACCGCTACCCCTTCCCTCCCCAAGGGGGAGCCGGGGCTCACTCCGAATGAGCAGGGGCTACCCCTAGGGGTAGCAGGGGCTACCCCTTCAGGCGGTAAAGGGGTAGCCGGGGCTCATTCAGAAGGAGCCGGGGCTCACTCACAAGGAGCCGGGGCTACCCCCTTCTCCTCAACCCCCTCACCCCCTCAGGTAGATAAAGACTCTTCTCCCGCCGCTGTCAGCCGTCCGACCCCTCGGGCGGGCGCCAAGACCGGCCAGCAGAAGAACCACCACCTCGAGGCCTTCGGCGCCTTCTGGTCCAACTACCCGCTCAAGAAGGCCTACGAAGACGCCAAGAAGGCGTGGATCGCCGCCATCGAGCGCGGAGCCGACCCCAAGCGAATGGTCGACGGCGCCCAGGCATACGCCCGAGAGCGTCGAGACCAAGACCCCAAGTTCACAAAGCACCCGGCGACCTGGCTGAACAAGGGCTGCTACGACGACGAACCCGTGGAGTCGACCCGCCCCCAGCTCCGCGCCGTCTCCGGCGACGGCTCGCGCCCCTTCCAAAACCCCACCGACGACTCCGTATGGGACGAGGACTTGATCTGATGACCAGCAACCGACCCAACCGGCCCCACATCGACTGGCAGGCCCTCGGCCTCACCGCCCCGCCCGCCCACTACCCACACCCCGCCGACTACTTCGGCGACGACGACGGCGTAGCCCGCATCAAAGCCCACTACAAAGGCGAACTCCCCGCCTCCGGCCTCGAACCAGCCGAACGCCAATGGCTCCACGACGAAATCGCCGGCGAACAACGCCGCCTCGCCGAAGCCGGCAGCAAGCGGTTCATCGAAACCGTGCCCCGCCGCTACGCCGCCGTCCAGCCCGACGTCCGCACCGCCGACTGGGTCCGCCGCGTCATCGCCAACCCCGAGACCGAACCCAGCCTCCTGCTCATCGGACCCACCGGCACCGGCAAAACCCACCTCGCCTGGGGCACCCTCCGCGCCATCGCCCAATCCGGATCCGCCCTCGCCTGCCGCTGGCGCGCCATCACCGCCGTCGACATGTACGCCACCCTCCGCCCCAAAGGCAGCCCCGACCCCGACGCAGCCCTCGCCTCGTACAGCGGCGCTGGCCTCCTTTTCATCGACGACCTCGCCGCAGCGAAGGCCACCGAATGGACCGAGGAGATCACCTACCGGATCGTCAACCACCGGTATGAGCAATGCCTCCCCACCATGATCACCAGCAACGTGCCGCCCGGCCAGATGAAAGACCTCCTCGGCGACCGCGTCGCCTCAAGGCTCACCGAAATGTGCGAACGCGTCATCCTCCGCGGCGACGACCTCCGCAAAGGACGTGCCGCATGACCGAGCCCCTCAGCCTCGACGACACCCGCGCCATGCGCGAAGACGGCGACCTCGGCGCCTTCATCAAGGCCCACATGCAAGACGCCCGCCGCGTCGCAGCCCACCGCCGAGCCCTCGTCCTCAAGCACCCCGACCTCGCAGCCCGCCTCACCGACAAGCCCTTCCGGTTCAGCCGGCCCGAGACCTGGAACGGCTTCATCCCCCCGGCCACCTGGAACCAGGCCATCAACACCGACCCATCACGGCGAGCCCTCCTCGAACTGGTCGCCGAAGCCGAACGCCGCCACGGCCGTCCGCAGACCGTCGAACTGGAGGAAGCCGCATGACCCGCACCGAGCACGCCGAGGAAGCCGCCCACGCCACCGCCACCGCCGTCTGCACCACCTGCCAGACCGCACCCGGCACCCCCTGCCACGACGACGGCATCCAACGCCCCGACAGCAGCCCCGTCCACGCCGCTCGCTACACCGAAGCCCAAGGAGAAGTCGCATGACCGCCGAGCCGTACTACGCCGCCGACGGCATCACTCTCCACCTCGGCGACTGCCTCGACGTCCTGCCGACCATCGCGACCGCCAGCATCGACGCGATCATCACCGACCCGCCCTACGAGCTCGGCTTCATGGGCAAGGCCTGGGACGCCTCCGGGATCGCCTACAACACCGAGGTCTGGCGTCACTGCTGGCGGGTCCTCAAGCCCGGCGGCCATCTCCTCGCCTTCGGCGCCACCCGCACCTACCACCGCATGACCGTCGCCATCGAAGACGCCGGCTTCGAGATCCGCGACAGCATCCACTGGATCTATGGCAGCGGCTTCCCCAAAGGCCAGGACATCGCCAAATCCATCGACCGGCACCGCGACGACCGGGCGCAGGTCCTGCAGGTGACTGCCTGGCTTGCGGCGGCCCGAGACGCGGCAGGCTGGACCAACCGTCAGGTTGACGCCCTTTGGGGATTCAGCGGTATGGCTGGGCTCTGGACGACCCAGGGCAAGGCGGCGATCATTCCGCAGCCTGAGCAGTGGGATCGGCTGCGGGAGGAGCTCGGCTTCGACGATGCCGGCATCCGCGACCTAGTTGCAGCTCTGAACGCCAGGAAGGGCAACCTCAGCGACGATTGGGCGCAGCGTGAGGTGATCGGTCGCAGACACTCCGGGCTGGCCAGCGGGGCCACCAGCGTTTTCCTCAGCGGAACGACGGGGCGTGCGGCAGACGGCTCCATCCCGGTTACGGCGCCCGCTTCCGATGCGGCCCGTCAGTGGCAGGGCTGGAACACCAATCTCAAGCCAGCACACGAACCCATCGTGGTCGCACGGAAGTCCACCGGCTACGAGTCCACCGTTGCGAACGTCCTACTTCACGGCACGGGTGCCCTCAACGTCGACGCCTGCCGCACCGAGGGCGGGCAGGACTACCGAGACAAGTGCGCGTCGGTTGTCGGCATCGCCAGCAACCGCAACGGCGACACCCTCGGCGACTGGACCGGCGCGCGGGCAGACAGCACGCATGAAGCCGGCCGGTGGCCCACGAACATCCTCCTTGGCCACCACCCGGACTGCTCGACCCAGTGCGCGCCCGGATGCCCTGTGCCGAGCCTTGGCGCCGAGGCCCGCTTCTTCCCCGCCTTCCGGTATGAGGCCAAGGCCCCTGCATCGGAACGTCCCCGCCTCGCCGATGGCACTGCCCACGCCACAGTGAAGCCGCTCGCCCTGATGAGGTGGCTGATCCGCCTCGTCACCCCGCCCGGCGGCATAGTCCTCGACCCGTTCGCCGGCTCCGGCACCACCCTCGAGGCCGCGGCGATCGAGGGGTTCCAGGCCGTCGGCATCGAGCGGGAGGCTGCCCACGCCGAGCTGTGCCGGGTCCGACTCAGCAAGGCCATCGAGCCCGTCCTGTTCGGCGACGCGTCATGAGCCCGCTGCAGCGCCTGTTGGCGGAGGAGTGGCCCGACGGATCCTTCGGCGGCCCCCGACCCGCCGTCACGGTCACCTGCCAGTGGTGCCGCCAGCCGATCCCCGCTGACACCGCGACCTACTGGGACGACCTGCCCCAATGCCCCAACCCACACCGCTGCCCGCCACGCGCCGCCGAACAAGCCCAGCACTACGCCGACCTCGCCGCCGCCGTCTACCGCACCCACCGAACCCGAAAGGCCACGACATGACCGACCAGCCCGACTGCGACGAAGAGGCGCCACCCACCGACGCGCAGGTGGCCTACAACGTGGCCCAGGGCGAGCTGTACCAGCTGGCTGTCCACGGCCACCACCGGTACGCGCCGCTGTTCGACTCCAAGACCGGCGGCTACTTCTCCATCAACGCGATTCAGGAGGGCGTCCGCGACTACGCCCGACGGATCCAGGCGGCGCAGGAGCAGTTCGAGGCCGCGGTCCTGCTACGCGCGGCCGAGCAGCTCGAGGCCAAGGGTGGCCCCACGTGCAGCCCTGGCGACTGCTGCTGGTTCGACGCTGTGGCCGAGCTTCGGCGCCTGGCCGCCCCCACCCCGTGACGCGAACGGCCAGCCGCGGGCTATGCAGCCGGCCGGACACCCCGATCTTCCCACCGCACCGAAGGAGACGTCATGACCGAGCCCGTCGACCCCGCCAAGGCCGCAGCCGTCGAAGCCCTGCACACCGCGCTCACCGGCGGCGCCGCGATCATCTGCTACGCCAAGTGCGAGCCCTGCCAGTGGGGCCAGCACTACGACGAGCCCACCGAGCACCGCTGGGCGGGGCCCGAGGATGTCGAGCACGCCGCTGCCACCGGGCAGCCCGTGCCGACCGGCAGTTGCGCCTGCAGCTGCGCCCGCGGCGGCGCGTCGTGACCGCGCCCGCCCGGCCGGTGGTCAGCCTGACGCCCGAGCAGATAGCCGTCCTCGAACTCGTGGCCCAGGGCTACACCCTCGAGCGGGCAGGCAAGGCGCTCGGCGTCAGCAGGAACGCGGTGAAGCTCCGCCTTCACCGGGCGAGTGCCCAGCTGGGCGCGGAGAACTCGACGCACGCGGTCTTCCTAGCCTGCCTCGCCGGAATCCTCGACGGCCGGCGCCAACACCACGGCGACCACAACGGCTACGAGGCCCACATTCGGCGCCGGGACAAGATCTGCGACCCGTGCCGCGACGGGGAGAAGGCGTACCGGGCGGCCCTGAAGGCCCGCCAGACGCCACAGGAAGCCGCGTAGGAGCCCCAGGGTCCCCGAACCCGCATTCCGACCCCCAAGCCCTCCAGCAAAAGCGAGTAGACCGGGAAGGACCCACAATGACCGACCTCCAGAACCAGACCCCCGCTGAGACCGAGCCCGCCACGCTCCCCGCCAACGCCATCAACTGCTCTTGCGGGGCCTGGTGGACCGGACTCACGCGCAGCCACTGCGCCGCCCCCGGCTGCCACGAAACGTTCAGCTGCGAGTCCGCCGCCGACAAGCACCGCATCGGCGCCTTCGGCATAGACCGGCGTTGCGCTCACCCCGTGGAAGTCGGCCTCACCGCACGACCCAAGGCCTACGGACTGCTGTGGGGCTGGCCGGCGAGCGAGAGCTACGACCCCGCCAGCAAGCGCCAGCCTGCCGCCTGAGGCCCTCTCAGGGCTCCGGCGTCGCGAGAGCCGCCGGAGCCCACCCCAGAGCCTCACGCGGCCGTACAGCCCCGCCCCGACCCGACACCCGGAGGAACCCCATGACCGCCATCCAACCTGGCCAGACCTACCGCTCCGTCGACCCTCGCGACAACATCCGCATTCGCGTCACCGCCTACGAACCGGGCTGGGCCGGAGCTGACGTAGTCGACGCTGTCACCGGCAAGCGGCCCCGGCGAATCCTCACCCGCAGCCTGCATGCCAGCCCGACCACCAAGACCGGTCAGACCCGCCGCACCGGCTACGTCCTCGAGGCCAGCCAGTGACCGCCGCCGATGAGGTTCGCGCGCTGCTCAACGCCGAACCCACCGACTGGCACACGGTCGGTTGCCATCGATCCTGCCGCTTCGAGCACACCAACGCCCCCGGCGGCTGCGCGCACGCCCCGGCCCTCGACCCCGAGCAGCGGCTGAGCGTTCTCCGCCACTACACCGCCGACGACGGGCACCCCTCGATCGGCACCCAGACCTACAGCTTCCGCGAGCTCACCGACGCGATCAGCGCCGCCATCCGAACCGTCGGCATCACCCTCGGCCCGAACTCGCTGAAGCTCCTCGAGGACGGCGTCCGGATGCGGCTCACGGACGGCGAGTACGACGCCATGGCCATGACCGCGGCGGCAGCGCTCATCGAAGGCCAGCCGTGACCGGCCAGCTGTTCCTGCCCGGCTGGGAGACGGAGCCCTGCCACGGAGCCCCGCCCGACCCCGACGAGCAGGCGCACACCGACCTCCATGCCCGCCGACTCCAAGCCATCCCCGGCGACCACGGACGACCTGGCGGCCGGGGCACGTACAACCAGCCATGCCGCATCCACACCGTGAAGATCAAGGGAGATCTCCTGTGACCCCCGCCAACGAACTCGAGGCCGCCGCCGAGCAGCTGCGCGCCGCCACGTTCCGAGGAGCCATGACGGCCACCCCAGCCGCCGCCGCCCTCCTCCGGACCCGGGAGCCGCTCGCCGACTGGCTGGACGCCGCCTCTGCACACGTGCGCGCCGGATACGTCTGCTGCGACAGCGGCGCGCACCGCTGCTACGAGTCCGGAACACCCCAAGCCCTCGCCGTAGCCCGCGCGATCAACGGAGGCCAACAGTGACCACCCCGCCCACCCGCCGCGCCCTCGCCCTCGACGCCGTCAAGCAGGCCATCAACGCTGGCGGCTACTGGCTCCCACCCGCCGGACAAGAAGCCGCAGTCGACGCCGTGCTCGCCGCCGTCAGCCTCGAAGCCTGCTGCGTCTGCGGCGGCGGGCCCGTCACCTACCGGAACTACCGCGAGCAGCCGTTCTGCTGGCCCTGCGCCGACTGCCAGTGCAACCAGACACCCTGCATCCGAGAGGCTGGCAGCCGCGAGAGCGCTGCGGCGATAGCTGATGCGTTCGAGGTGCCGCTGCACCTCATCGACACCAGCCAGCCGGTCGAACACTGCGGCCACCAGCTGCCACCGCTCGATGGCGACAGGCCCGTCTCCGAATGCGTCCTCCGACCCGGCCATCAGGGCAGCCACGCCAACAGGGAAGGCGCCCGCTGGATCGAGGCGGCGCAAGACACCTGCCTCGACAACCCACGGTTCACCGCCGCCCTCGGCTTCCCGGTCCGATGCCCGCACTGCACGACGACTGTCCCGCCAACGCACTGGACCAAGCACGTCCAGCGGCACCACCCCGACGAACCCCAGGCCGCCTACGACACCCCGGTCGGGCAGTCGGCCCTCGAGCGGATCCTTGCCGACGCCGCCCACCACGACACGTGCGCCAGCCAATCCCAGACCCCGGAGGGCGCCATCGCGCACAGCAGCATGGCCGCCGGCCTGCGGATAGCCGCCGAGCACGTCCGCCTCGGCCGCGACGCCGAGCTCGAGGCCAGCCAGCGGCGGGCGGTCCGCATCCAGGAACTCCTCGACGACACCCGCGACCGGATACGGAAGGACGCTGCCGCCAGCCGCGAATCCGAACGGCAGCTCCAGCAGCAGATCGACGCGCAGGCCAGGGAGATCGACCGACTGCGGGACGAGCTCGCCAACCTGCACGCCGGCGAGGAGCCCCACCCAGATGCCGCGAACATCGGCACCCCCGCTCAGTGGATCTGGTGCTGGAACCAAGCCACCCCCGAACAGCGCCTCGACATGGCCGCCCGGATCCTCGACGCGTTCGAGACCGCCGAGGGGTGCTTCCTGCTCAACCACAACACGGAGACGCCCCGCCGTAAGGCAGCCGAAGCCGCCATCGAGCGCGTTCGAGAGGTCGCAGCCTGGCTGCGCCTGAACTACCCCGGGCTGGACGCAGGGCAACGAGTCCTCGCCGCCCTCGAACCGCCGAAGGAGAACCCCGATGCCTGACCTGTACGGCTCCGCCGAGATGAGCGACGACCGACGCACCGCGATCGCCGTCTGGCTGATGACCAACGGGGTGGACCCAGCCGACGTACCAATCGACTCGAAGATCGTCGTCAACGAGCACACGATCACCCTCGACGTGTACGTCCGTAGCGATGTCGGCAGCAAGATCTTCGATCCGCAAGCCCAAGGGCCCGTCACCGAACGCCGCACCGTCCCATGCATCAGCCAGCCGCCGAAGAGCTTCCCCGCCTGAGACCCGCCCGCACGCCGCACCAGGAGAACGCCGTGACCGCGATCACCAGCTGTGAGATCTGCCGGAACCCGTCCGCCGTCCGTGTCCACGAAGGCTGCCAGGCGCGCCTCAACGAGGGACTCGCCGCCCTGCCCACCCTGTACCGCGAGCTGGAGCAGCACCTGGCCCCCGGCCGCCGCGGCGACAGTGGCCGGAGCGGTAGCCGGACCGCCCCGCTGCCGGTCAACGAGGCCGTACTGGACCTACGCGCCCGCGGAGGGATCGAAGGCGTCGTCACCACCTGGGAGCAGGTTGCCCGCGAAGACCTCGGCTGGGATCCGCCGCCATTCCGCGGCAACGTGCAGCAGACCGTTGACGGGGCCGTCGCCTTCCTCCGCGCGCAGGTCCCGTGGTTCTGCGACGCTCACGAGGCAGTTTTCGAACTCGCCGATGACGTCCGCCGGCTGAAGGCCGAATGCGACGCCATCGTCGGCGGTGAGCGGCCGGCACGCCGGATACCCGTCGCATGCCCCTGCGGCACCGTCCTCAAGGTCACCCTCGACACGCCAGGGGTCCGGTGCGGCGGGTGTGAGGTGCAGTACGGGCACGCCGAGGTGCTGCAGCTGCCCATGGCGGAGAGGTCCGCAGCATGAAGAAGCGCCCCAGCCGGGATGGCTGGGGCGCTCTCGCGTGTCTGGGGTCAGGCCTGAGGTTCCTCGTAAGGCGGCAGCGGGATCGTGTAGCTCAGCGTGTACCGATCTGCGGCGATCACGATGTCGCACGTCTCCACCGCCCGCGTGTCCACGTAGTACGTCCGAATGATCTCAATGACTGGCACACCCGGCGCGATCTTCAGCGACTCGCTCTCGTAAGGCCGTGGCGCCCGCGCGGTCACGTCCTCCGTGACGTGCGTGATGTGCAGCCCGATCGAGTCCATACGGGGCACGACGCCGGAGACCGGACCGCCCTCCGGATGCTCAATCGGCGTACCGCACGTCAACGCAAGCGGCTCGTAAGACGTGGACAACATCACCGGCGCCCGGTCCGCGAAGAACGTGTACGTCGTGCGGACAACCTGGTCTTCGGGCTCGATGCCAAGGCGCTCAGAGATGGCCTGCGTTGCCGTCGTGGTCCGCGTTGCGTGCTCCCATTCGGAGCGTCGTCCCTCGGCTTCCGTAGCGCGCTTCATGGGCGAGGCGACCGGTCGCTTGCCGTACAGGTCGCCGGAAATGCGGCGCTCTGGGGGGCGCTGACTACGAACGAAGGTCCCCCGACCTTGCTCCTTCGAGACGAGGCCCTCGTTCTGGAGGATGTCGACTGCACCCCGCACGACGATTCGGGAGACGCCGTAGTCGGCCATCAAGGCAGCCTCGGAAGGCAACTTGTCTCCAGTTCGCAGCACTCCATCCAGGATGCGCTGGCGAAGGTCGTCCGCGATCTGGATGTATGCGGGCTTGCCTTGGTACGAAGCCACTCTGACCCTTTCGTCTCGGTTGTCGTTACCAGTAGAACATGTGGCTGATCTGCACATCTAGAACTGTTTCCGTGACGACACGCTCACACTCTTGCGTAACTCGTCCTGCTCGTTATAACGTGCTCTTCATCGGCAGCTTCTACAGGAGCCGCAAGTTCTGCAACGCCCCGAACACGCAAAGGCCCCAGCGGGGTGATCCCGGTGCTACCAACACCGGGCCCGCCAGGGCCAGCGCATCAGAGATTGGGTCTCAGAGATGCAGCACAAGCGTACCGTGCCTGCCCCCACGAAGGGACAGGACAACCACCCTCTCGACGTCAAGGTCATCGCTGATGCGCTGCGCCTCGACCGGGCCACCATCTACCGCGAGGTCACCGCCGGCCGCCTTCCCTCGTACCGCGTTGGCTCCGGCCGCGGAACGATCCGCGTCAGTCGAGCCGCGTTCATGCAGTACCTCGACGACCGCGGCATCCCGGCGAGCGAGCTGGCGGTTGCGCTGTGAACGCCACGGCCCTTGCGGTGAAGCCCCCGCAGCCCGCCGCCCTCCGCCTGGTCCCCGGCCAGCGCCCCACCCTCGACTACGTCTTCGACACCCCGCTCGCCGAGATGGCGGCCGAGCTGCATGTCGAGGTCATCACCTCCGAGATCACCGACGCCGACTTCTTCGGTTGCACGGTGGTTCGCGGGTCCCGCATCGTCGTGATGCTGTCGCCGAACCTGGGCGACTTCGAAGCGGACTTCTTCACCCGCTACCTCACCGCTCAGGCGTACCGGCTGCCGATGACGCCGCTGCCGACACCGTTCGACGTCGAGCTCAGCCCGATGCTCGAGGGGGTGCCGGCCTGATGGCTGCCCTGCTGATCTTCACAGGCGTGGTCGGCGTCGCCTTCGTCGTGGTGTCGATGCTCAAGCGCTCCGTCGAAGCGCGGGCCGCAGAGGCCTCGAAGCCGGCCGAGAAGACGTGCGACCACCACTGCTGCCGGTGCCCCCGATGAGCGCCTCCGCCCAGTCGGGCCACAGCGTCATCGACCAGCCGGCCACCGCTCAGGACTGCCGCGCCGAGTACGCCGCCGCCCAGTCCCAGCGTGCCGAGTCTGCCGGCGCCCAGCGTGACCAGCTCGGATCCGCGACCGGCGCCGGACTCCACACCAACCGCTAGACCCACCCACCCCGCCTGACCAACGAGGAGCACAGCCATGCCCAAGTTCACTCTGCACAAGACCCCCGACACCGTCGAGTCCGCCTGGGCCGAGCACGGTGCCCGGCACCAGATCGTCGTTGCCTACTTCGGCGCCCGCACCAAGGCCGCCCGTGAGGCCGCCCGCTGGGCCGCCATCGAGTACGACATGGCCAACCCCGGGACCAGCCGCCTCGTCGACGAGCTCGACGGCGACACCGCCCAGGCCGCCTGATGGACGTCTCCGGCTACCAGTTACATCGCCGGTACGCATCAGTCTTGTCCCGCGTCGAGGCCATCGCCGGCCAGGCCTCATTCCTCGTCCGGCAGAAGACCCGCGGCCAGATGCCTCCGGCCCGGCTCATCGTCGCCGCCGAGAAGCACTGCCCCGCACTCGTCATCCGGGCACAGCAGCAGACGCTCGGCGTGGACACGCTGCCCATCCGGGCCGAGCGATGCGACTACCTCGGGACCACCACGCTGGGCCCCGACGGGGTCGTGGTCGTCATCAACGCCAGCCCACTCACCTCAGACCAGCGGATGCTCGACGAGACCGTCGTGCACGAGCTGGTGCACGTGGCTCAGTTCGGCAGGCCCGGAGCCCGCGAGAGCGCAATGAAGGGGCTCCGCAACAACTACGGCCTCGAGAAGCTGTCGCACCCGAAGGCCTGGAAGGTCAACCGGCAGGTCGACCGAGACGAGCGCGAGGCCCAGAGCCTTGAGCACCTCGCTCGCGAGATCCGCTGACCGGTTACCCGAGCCGCCCGACAGTCCCGTCCCAGACAAGGAGAACCCCATGGCCCGCTTCAAGCCCCGCACCCAGCACCACGCCGACCAGTCCGCCGCCGCGTCCGACAACCAGAACTACGGCGAGGCGTACCGCCAGTACAAGAAGATCGTCGCCGAGGATCCCGAGAACGCCACTGCTGCGCTCGCCCGCGCCCACCTCGCTGGCCGCGACAACCAGCGCTGAATCCGCGAGGCCCGCTGATCGGTAGCCCTCGCCTCAGGTCCGGCCCCCGTACCTGAGGCCAGGAAATCCGTCAGCATCACACCCCACCCACCACGCATGAAGGGCAACTAAGCCATGACCTGGGACATCTCGCACGGCGGCACCAAGCTCGGCTACTCCTACAGCGGCATTGCAGAGCTGCACCAGTGGCTCGGCGCCATCCTCCGCCCCGCCGACATGCAGACGATCCGTCCGGTCTTCGCCCGCCGCTCCGGCGACCCGTTCAAGGTGAAGCCGAAGGACGCCGGGCAGATCGGCAACGCGCTCCTCCTCGCGGCCAATCACCTGCCTGCCGAGTGGGCGCAGATGGCCCGCCAGATCGGCGACTCCGCTCTCCGTGCCGCCCGCGCAGGCCAGAAGTGGGAGTGGTCATGAGCACCGTCGCCACCGCGATGGCCAAGGCCCGCAGCTTCCTCGCCTTCATCGGCGTGCTGGCCCTCCTCGGATCCGACTGGTCGACCTGGGAACGGATCAGCCTCGGGCTCGCCCTCGTCGTGATGGTCGCCATCGGCAGCAGCGCCGACGGCCACCGAATCTGGCCCCACACCCTCAAGCGGCCCACCCGCTTCGACACCGCCGCCTAACCCCACCACCACGAAGGGATCCCTGCCGTGAGCAGCACCATGGACCACGTCAACGGAACCGCACGAGCGGCGGACCCGTGGTCGCTCGTCAAGCCCGAGCCGGCCTTCGACCCGATCGCTCTCGCCGAAGCCGACGCGATCCGGACCAAGGCCGACGCCGACGCCAAGGCGCAGCGGATCGCGGCTGAAGCAGCGGCCCAGGCCGAGCTCATCAAGGTCAAGGAGGAAGCCGAGAAGCAGCGCCTCGCCAACAGCCGGGCCGCCCGCCGAGACGAAGCCGAAGCAGCTGCGCACAGTGTTCGAATCGCGGAGCTCCAGCGGAAGCTCGCCGAGACGCAGCGGCTGACCGATGCCGAAGCCAAGGCCGCTGAGGAGACCGAGGTTGCGGCGGAGGCGGAGCAGGAGGCCCGCGAGGACTCGGCCCGCTCGTGGAAGCGCGCCGCTATCAGCTTCGCGGTGGTCTGCGCCCTGGTCGCTCTTCCCGTGCAGATGTCCGCCTTCTACAGCCCGGAGCGCCCGTACCTCGGCGGCGTCCCGGTCGTTCTTGAAGCGGGGGCATGGGTCGTCCTCAAGGGCGCGGCCGCCGCAGTCACCGACCGCCGGCCGCACTGGCACTACCGGCTCATCGCCTGGGCGGTCGCAGCGCTCGCGGCCGGCGTGAACCTCGGCCACGGCCTCGCATCTTTCGACACGATCACCGCCATCGCTACGGCGGTCGCTTCGATCGCCGGCCCCGGCGTGTGGGACCTCCACGAGCACGGCCGGATCCGGGCCCGCGACGGCAAGGTCTCGCGGTGGGCAGCATGGCGCGCCAAGTCCGCGAAGGAGACCGCCGAACGACTCGAAGCCGACGCGGCGATGGCCACGGCGAAGGCCGCCGAAGAGACAGCGGCCAAGCTCTCTGCAGAGCGAGCGGAGGCCTACCCGAAGGAGTGGGCGCACGCTCTCAGGCTGGCCGCTGCCCTCGGCGAGACCGTCGTCACCGAGGCGATCTGGAAGCGCGCCTACCGCGACCTCAACGGCGTCGACCCCGGCGACAGCGTCGACATCATCCGAGGTCGGAACGCAGCCGAGCGTCGCCTCATCGCGGCCCGCTCCGAAGCCCCCGGAAACCGGCCCGTCAAGGTCACAAACGCCCAGCGTGTTCCACATCTCCCCCCTGGCGTTGGGAGGGGCTCCAAGACGGGCCCCAAGGTCCGTGGGATCCGCCGCTCTGGCGACGCGCCGAAGTTCGTCGAAGCTGCCCGAAACCAGGCAGCCGTCACCGCCAAACAGGCCGCGAATCGAGAGGGTGAATCCGCATGAGCACCGCCGCCGTACACCCGCACCTGACCGTCGTCCCCGACCAGCCGGCCGCCCCGCTCGAGGGCGTCGTCATCGAGAAGACCGCGGCCGTCGAGAAGGCCCGGCCGTCGCTGCTGGAGGCCGTCAAGGACCACGTCGTCATCCACCGCGGCTACCTCCCGTGGATCGCTCGCGGATACCAGCGGCTCGCCTCGCAGTGGATCGACGGATACCGCGACGACTGGCCATGGATGATCGAGACGGCTCGCGCTGAGATTCAGGCAGCCACGACCTCCGACGAGCAGACCAAGAAGAAGGCGCTCGTCCTCAAGCACCGCACCGACTACCGCAAGCACCGCCTCATCTACGCCGGGGCATCCAGCGCCACCACCCTCGTCGGCGGCGCCGGCATCACGGTCGGCACCTTCACCGGCGGCCTGCTGGCCGACCTCCTCGTGATCGCAGGCGCTGCGCTCTACGGCGCCCACAAGGGCCGCCCCGGCAAGCCGACCGCCACGGCCATTGAGGCCGCCACGGACATCCAGCTCGGAGGCATCGAAGCCACCGCAGGCGGCATGACCATCGACATGCTGGCCGACGACACCAAGCCTTTCCCCGTTGCCCAGGCCGAGACCCCGCAGCAGCTCGCCGTGTGCGTCCTCGCCGCCATGCGCAAGGCCAACATCCCCGTGGCCGAGGTCTTTGACATCAGCAGCCACGACTGGGGCTGGGAGTGCACCGTCCGCGTCAGCGCGGGCACCCCTGAGGCCATCATCAAAGCAGCGGGCGACCTTGAGACCAGCTTCGATCTCGGCACCAACCGGCTCCGGATTCAGCCGCTCAAGGAGCGCCGGGCCTGCGCCACCCTCCGTCTCATCGAAGGCAATCCCTTCGCCACTGCCCCCGCCCCGCCCTACCGGGAGCCCAAGTCGATCAGCATCACCGACCGCTCGCGGGCCGGCACGTCCATCGGTAGCGATGCCCTTGCGGTCAGCCTCGCCGGAGTAATGGGGCTCGTAGTCGCAGCCTCCGGCGGCGGGAAGACCGGCATCCTCCAGTCCCTCGCCGAGATCACCACCGCCTGCTACGACAACGTCACCATCGACCTCGACCCGTTCGGCGACGGCCTCGAAGACCTTCACGACGCGGTGCGGATCACCGCGCGGACCACAGAGCAGATCGAGGCCGTCCTTGCGTTCTTCCTCGTCGTTGCCAAGGGGCGGGCTCGGCTCCGGCGCAAGCTCGGCATGGGTAACAAGTGGACTCCCTCACCCGAACACCCGGCATTCACCATCTTCTTCGACGAGTTCCCGAAGGGGTCGGAGCTGTCACAGCTCCTCGCAGTCGAGCTGCTGCTGGTCGGCCGGAAGGAGTGCGTCGACCTGGTGCTCGCCTCGCAGGGTGGCACGAGCCGGTACCTCAGCGAGAACATCGCCCAGATGATCGCCTTCCGGGCGGTCGGGCCGTGCAAGCGCGTCGACACCAACGCGGTCTTTGGTGACGGAGCTGCAGCTGAAGGCTGGCTCCCGCACCGCCTAGACCCGGCCACCGCCACCGACGCCAAGGACGCCGGCCACGTCTTCGTCCAGGGCGTACCGGGATTGGCTGATGAGCCAGTCGAGTACGCGATCCATCACGTGGACGCGGCGACCCTCCGCAAGCTCGGGGCCGAGCGGCTGGCGGCCGGCCTGGTTGACCTGGATCAGGAGTCGATCGACGCCATGGCCGAGGTTGACCTGCCGGAGATCCCGGGGTTCCCGAAGCTGCGGTCGTGGGCGGCCCTGCTCCAGCTGTGCGGCGCCCAGCCCCCGGCAGGACAGGCATCCTCGAACCCGATCGTTGCCGAAGCGCTGGCCGTCATGGATGAGCGCCAGGTCGGCCGGATGAGGACGGAAACCCTCGCCGCGGCGATGCACCTGACCGTGGATGAGCTGAAGGCCAAGATGCGTGCCGCCGGCGTCCCCGACCCCGGCCCGATCGGCGCGATCGACGGCCTGCAGAATCCCCGCGGCTACAAGCGAGACGCCCTCGCTGCTGCCTGATATGCGCAGATCGCACCGCTGATCGGGCTCTGCTCGCCCTGCTCCACCGCAGGTCAGAGCCCGCTCGGCCCCCTGCTCGCTGGCTGCTCGCGGCGACTACCGAGCAGGGCGCGAGCAGACCGTGAGCAACCCCTGACCTGCAACGGAGCAGCGCCGAGCTGCGTCGAGCAGGCGGACAAACCAGGATGAACCAACCATCGAAGGAGTCGTCATGGGCAAGACCTGGAGCTACGGCAACCGGCGCGATCGGAAGGACTTCATCCGCTCGCTTCGCAAGGGCAAGACCGTCTACGTCATCGACACCCCTCAGCACGCCGGCCAGGCCCACCTCTGGAACCACGCCCAGACCTGGACCGCCCACACGGTCGGCGGCAAGCACCCCCTCCTCGGCGAGTGGTACTTCGGCACCGACGCCAGCAACACCGCCGAAGGCTTCCTCGGCTGGCACGGCACCGTCTACGAAGACCAGCCTGAGCACGTTCCCCACCACTCCGACCCGATGATGGACGTCCGCGACGAGGGATACGGGCCGTCCCGCACCTGGGAGAAGGAGACGCGGAGGCTCAACAGCGCCGAGTACAGGAACCTGCACACGCGCGAGGCAGAGGCGAAGGGCCAGTACGACGAGGACCGCAAGGCCAAGCGGCGGTTCTGGTGACCCGGGCCCTGCTCGCCCCCGCCCCGACCAGGGCGGCGGCTCTCACCTTCGACGAGAAGCTCGCACTGTCCCCGCTCGCCATGGACGCCCGCCTCGACTTCGCCGGGCTGACCTTCGACGTGAACACGGCCAGCATCCCTGCCGAAGCGCCCGAGATCCTGTCCGCACCGGCGCTGGCCTCGGCCCCGCAGCCGGTCACGGTCGACGACGTCCTGCGGGAAGCCCGCCGCCTGATCGCTGCACACGGTTGGATCCGCCAGTACGTCGGCCGCGCGGAGACCGGCTACTGCCTCATCGGCGCCATCCGGAAGGCGGCTGGCGGGAACCGCGCGCTGGAGGACGCAGCCGAGGGGCTCATGCTCGAGCGGATCCGCGCCCAGTTCCCCGAAGCGATCTCGGTCGGCCAGTGGAACGACAGCCAGGCCGGGCCGACGCCGGTACTTCGGATGCTCGGCTAGCTACCGCTCCACCGACAGGCCCTCGCCGCCCGCGGGGGCCTGCGGCGTGGGTACGGCCCGCGCGACCCAGCGGGTACCGCCCACCTGCGCCGGCCGGAGGGTGACCGTCACCTCGACGCCGTGCTGGCGGAGCAGGCCGAGCAGTGCCAGAGCCTCCGCGCACTCCTGTGCTGAGTCAGCCGCGATGCCGAAGGAGACCCCCATGCTCGGCATTGTGCCGGGCGCGGGGGTCTCGGGGTGTACGGACGACGGGAGTTACGCCTGATCGGGCGCCCACTCCGGCAGGTAGTCCGGGTGGTCGGCGTAGGGTAGGGCGAGCGCGCGGAGGATCGGGCACTCGCTGACGTCCGGAACGATCGGTTCGTCATCGCCGTAAAGGCCGCACCCGGCGCAGCGCCGGTCATCCTCCGGCGCCTCCCCATCCCGTAGTCCGAAGGCGGCCATCTTGGGGGAGACGACTGCGGGGATGTTGTGTAGGAGGAGGATGCGCCGCTTGGCGTCGACCTCGACGAGGACCCGGGCTGGGTTATGGCGGGCGACGTGCTCGATCATCTCTCCGAGGTCGGGAGTCCCCTTGCCGTCAGGCATCCCCGCCCACTGCTCAAGGTGGACGACCTCCCGAAAGTCCGGACCGTCAGCCATGACATGGGCCATCCATCCCCGGTCCGCCACATCCCACGGCGTCGGATAGAACTCGGCCATGCGCTTTGCGGACCGCTCGTCGGCATCGAAGCAGGCGTGGAGGAATTGCACGAGGTCGTCCATGCCAGCATTGTGGCTCGAACGCACCTTCCTTGACTCCAAGATCTCGCATATGTCACAGTGCCCTCAGCGAGATACTCGTGTGTCCGCATCCTCTAAGCCCCCAGCCTCGCCGGGGGCTTTTCGCGTTCCTGGGGGTGGCATGGAACTCCACGAGCTGTACCCCGACGACTTCGTCTTCGAGAACGAAGCCACCGAGGCCACGGGAGTGCCGGGCCCGGTCATTCGTCAGTGGGCACGCCGCGGCAAGATCCGGCGGTTCCCAGGACGGCCCGGCGAGTACGCGGGCAACGGGCGCGAGCACAAGACGATGTACGCGCTCCCCGAGATCCAGGAACGGGCCGCGAGCTACCGGCCGATGCCGCAGCGGAATCCCAAGGCAGTCTGACCGCGAGGAGGTGCCGCCATGAGCTTTCCTTCTGGCACCCCGACGGTCACCCTGGTCGGCAGGATTCCGTCCGCCGTCGCCGGCGTTGGCTACGCGGGTCTGATCGACTGCAGGCCGAGCGCCTACCTCGTCGACTCGACTCGGCACGCGGTATACCCCGGGGGAGGCAAGGTCGCTTTCGCGAGCGACGGCACCTTCTCCGTTGTCCTGCTGCCGTGCGATGCAGCCGGCGTGCAGCCCGAAGGCTGGCGATGGCACCTCGACCTCCAGCCCAAGGGCGGCCGGAGGATCCAGTTCTACGCCAACATCGTCGGCACCGGCACGGTGTACTTCGACACCTTGACGCCCGTTCCGGCGCCAGGTGGAGGGCCGGGCGGCGGAGGCAGTGCGGTCTCCTCGGTCAACGGCATGATCGGCGCCGTGGTTCTCGATGCCGACGACGTCGATGCCGACCCGGAGGGGGCCGCGGCGACCGCCGTCTCGGCGCACGCCGTAGCAACAGACCCGCACGGGGACCGGGCCGCAGCCGCGGCATCCCTCGCCTCCCACGAGGCCGACACGACGTCCGTGCACGGCATCGCCAACACCGCGGCACTGGAGACACAGGCGGGGTCGCAGGCCAAGGCTGACGCAGCTCAGGCGGCGGCTACAGTCACGGCAGCCGCGGACGCCACCTCCAAGGTTGCTGCTCACGAGGCGGACACCACCGCGGTCCACGGGATCGCGAACACTGCCCTCCTCGAGACCGGAGCCGGCGCACAGAGCAAGGCGGACGCCGCCCAGGCCGCCGCCATCTCCACGGCTGCAGCCGACGCCACGACGAAAGTCGGCGCCCATACCGCAGCGGGCGACCCGCACGGGGATCGCGCGGACGCGGCCAGCAAGTACCTGGCCAAGACGGCCAACCTGTCCGACCTCGCCAGCCCGGCCACAGCGCGCACCAGCCTTGGCCTCGGCGGCGCCGCCACCCTCTCGGTCGGCACCGCCGCGGGTACCGTCGCCGCCGGCGATGATGCCCGGTTCCCCTCCGCGACACCCTGGGTCTTCGACATCGCCAGCTACGGCGCTGTCGGTGACGTCCGGACCGCGACGGACGCCGCCATGACCTCCGGAAGCGCCGTACTCACCTGCGCCTCCGGACCGTTCACCGTTGCCTCGAGCCCCGTTGGAAAGTACGTCATCGTCAAGGGCGCTGCGGCAACCGGCGTGACCAGCCACATCGCCACCATCGCCAGCAGGCAGAGCGACACCCAAGTCACCCTCGCCAGCAATGCGGCGACCACCGTCACCGGCGCCCTCCTCGTCTGGGGCACGGACAACACGACCGCCATCCAGGCTGCGACTGACGCGGCTGAGGCGTACCTGGCCGCCGGGAACCGCTACGCGCAGGTCTACACGCCGCCGCGCCCGTACCTGATCGCCGGACCGCTCAACAACAGCAAGAGCGGCAACGGCCAGATCGTCTTCGGCGTCTATGCGACCTCCGCCAACAAGCCGATCCTTGAGTTCCGCGGCGCAAGCGACGGCGCCGCAGCAGTCCGGCACTGGCAGCAGACCGTTCCCCAACTCGCTGGCAGCTGCTGGGTGTCCGCCGGCGTGTACGCCTCGACATCCGCGCAGATCAACAACATCAACGCCGACGGCAACCCAGGCGTGTTGAGCGGGCCGAACGAAGGCTTCGGGTACGGGCAGGCCGCGCTGTACAGCAACGTCATGCCGGTCATCCGCAACATGACCATCCTCACCACCCACAGCTCATTCGGGCTGACCTACGGCGCCGCGAACCTGTACGGCTGCGCCAACGCGCACATCGAGAACCTCGGCATCGGCACCCTGGGCACCGTGGCCAGCCCGTCCACCGACTACACCTCACCGGGTGTCTTCGGGACCGGCCTCAGCGTCGGCCTCCTGCTCCCCGCACCGGGAAACAACGACAACATCATCGCGAAGAACGTGTCGGTAGGCGGCGGCTACACCTACGCCATGTTCATCACCGAGCACGCCGTCGTCGACCGCTACATGGCGCTCTACTGCTGGGCCGGCCTCGTCGCGGTCGGCACCTACGCCGGGTCCGTCGGCTCCGTCCACGCGATGCTGGTGCTCTCCGCCAGCATCGAGGCCTGCACCAACGACGTTTACATCATGGGCGCTGGCAGCAGCGGCATCGGTCCGATCATCGACATCATCCAGCTCAGCACCGAGTCCGGGACGCCCAACATCGCCGGAAACTCGACCGCCGCCATGAACGCGGCGCTGGGGACGATCCGACTCACAGGTCTCTTTACGGAGTCCGGAGTCAGCACCTCCGACCCGACCGGCATCGAGATCGTCAACGGCCAAGTGCCCCGGGCAATCAAGCGGAAGATAGGCGCGTTCACCTGCAGTCCGATCGACCGCACCCTCGTCTGTGACACCACGGAAGGCGCCTTCACCGGCACCCTGCCCGCCGCCGACTTCAATCCCGTCGAGTACGTCTTCAAAAACATCGGCTCGAACAACCTGACCGTGGCAACGACGAGCAGCCAGCTCATCTACACGACCAGCGGCACCGGAGCCGCAACGGCGACCGTCACCACCGGGCAGACCCTTCGCGTACAGGCCCTCTACAACGGCACTAGCTGGGGCTGGTACGCGGTCTAAGCGAGTGGCCAGCCGCGGCGCGGCGTCAGCACTGCAAGAGCTGAAGACCTAACCCTCGTTGCCGATCGAGGGGGCCCGGCCTCGGCCGAGAACCTGCAGCCGATCCCCAACGCCGGCCACGCTGTACTCCTGCACGAGGATCGCCCCCTCGCAGCCATCCGGCAGGCGCAGTACACCGTCATCCAAACCCTGAGCAGTGTCCGACGTGGAGAGGACCAGCTCGCCACCCCAGGAGCGGCGGCCATCGACATGTCGCACAACGGCGTCGCTGGTCATGACGTTCACCTCCTCAACGTCGTCCCAGAGCTCGGCATGCACCTCGTACTCGGTCACAGGGCCCACAAGGACGGCTGGGCCGCGGTAGATGTCTCGCATGGAGACAGTGTGCACCCGCCGGCTACTCGGGCTTGCGCTTCCACGGCCGTTCCCCCGGCTCCCAGTCCCGCTTCGGCTTCGGCAAGGGCCCCATCGGCTCCCTCGTGCCAGCCGTGGCCACGCCCACGCACAGCAGGATCAGCCCGCCAAGAACCATCGGCAGCAGTACGAAGCCCAGCACTGCACCAAGGATCAGGAGCGCAAGCCCCACCGCTGCCAGGCCCCTTGCCCAGTTCGGCTTCTGCTGCTCGTCCATGCCCACCCCTTAGCTCAGGCGCCACAGGCTAGACCCACGGAGGTGGACACGGTGGCCAGACGGACAGGATGGCGGGTCTGCTCGAAGCCCGGATGCCCAGAGTGGACCGACCAAGGGGGCCGCTGTCCCGATCATCGGCAGCAAGCTGAGGCGAAGCGGGGCAGCGCGGGACAGCGCGGGTACGGCGGTCCAGGCTGGCAGGCCGCCCGCCAGGTCGTGCTCAGCCGGGACAGGACCTGCGTCTGCCCCGAGACGGGGCATGGGCATGACGGGCCGTGCACTGTACCTGCGGCCGTAGCCGACCACTACCCGCACGAACGCCGCGACCTCATGGCGGCTGGCGTCCCCGACCCTGACGCGCCACACCGGATGCGCGGACTCTGCAGGCAATGCCATAGCCGCACCACCGCACCCCGAACTCCAGGCGGCTGGAACGCCTGACATAGCCCCTCGCGGCTGATCACGGCGAGCAGAAGCCCCCGACCCACTCCGGGTGTCGGGGGCTTCGCCATACCCGGAGGACCGAATGTCCAAGAGCGACTCATCTGTCAAGATCTGCACGGACGAGGGCTGCGGCCGACCGCTTCGAGCCCGCGGCCCGTGCTCCACGCACTACAACCAACGCCACCAGCCGCAGCGCCACGCTGCCCGGCCCGTGCCTTGCACGGCGTGCGGCACCCTGGTGCACCGCGCCACGAAGGGCAGGCAGCCTGCCTGTTCAATCCGGTGTCGAGCAGTCATACAGTTCGGCAGGGCAGGCAGCAGCGGGAGCGGGTACAGCTGGGCGCACGACGCTGCGATGCGCGCGGCACGAGCTGGTGCCACCGTGGTTGATCTCTTCGACCGAGCCGAGGTCTTCGGGCGAGACGGCTATCGCTGCTACCTCTGCCGCGCGCTGACCGACCCGAGCGTCTCCCAGTTCAGCCCGACCTACCCGACCGTCGATCACGTGGTGCCGCTGTCCAAGGGTGGCAGCCACACGCTCGGCAACGTCAGGACCGCCTGCCTTGGTTGCAACAGCCGCAAGCAAGATCGCCTCGTGGTGATCGCGAGCTGAGCTGGAGATCAACTCCCCTAGATCATCATGACTCAGGGTGACATTGATTCAAGATCACCCAGGGGGATATCCCAATGATCTTGGTCGCGAGTACCGCCGGGGAGGGCTGGAAACAGTTCGCCGGGTTCTGATCTTCATAGACGATCTTCGTTGTCACGCAAGGTGACGGCGCCTCCGCCGCGCAATGCGGCTAGTGGGAGTGATCAACATGACGAAGGGTGGAGCACGCGCACGCTCCGGGCCGGCGCCCGACCCCAACGCCCTGCGGCGTGACCGGGATGCCGGCGAATGGACTGTCCTTCCTGCCGATGGCCGCCTGGGCGCAACGCCTGACTGGCCGCTGACCGAGGAGAGCGTCCGGGAAGCCGAGCTGTGGGCGGACCTGTGGCGGAAGCCGCAGGCAATCATGTGGGAGCGGTTCGGTCAGGACGTCGAGGTGGCGCTGTACGTGCGCCGGCTGACGGAGGCCGAGTTGATGGACTCCCGGGTGAACCTGTCGACCCTGGTGCGGCAGATGGCCGACTCCCTGGGCCTGACAACCCCCGGGATGCGCGCAAACCGCTGGCGGATCACCGCTGATGAGCCGGTCCGGCCTCCGGCAACGGGGCGCCGTCCTGCCGTGCGGTCGTCGAGGTCCAGGCTGAAGGTCATTCCGGGCGATGGAGAGTAACGAGTTCGTCGTCGACTTCCCGACCCTCTGGGTTGCCTGCGACTGGATCGAGGCGCATTGCCGGGTCCCGGACGGCTTCCGCAAGGGCGATCCGTTCGAGATGTACGACTGGCAGCTGTGGTGCACCGCGAACCACTACCGGATCAAGCCCACGGCGCAGGTCGGGCAGCTCGCGCCAGCCTTCCATAACCGGCGCTCGCAGTGCGTGGCACCTCAGAAGACGGGCAAGGGCCCGTGGACCGCGGCGATCTGCGCGAACGAGGGCGTCGGTCCTGCCATCTTCGACGGATGGGCGGAAGGCGGGGAGGTCTACGATTGCCGGGACTATGGCTGCGGCTGCGGCTGGCAGTACGAGTATCCGACAGGCGAGCCGATGGCCATCCCGTGGCCGACACCGCTGGTGCAGATCACGGCGTTCTCTGAGGAGCAGACGGACAACGTCTACCGGCCGCTCCAGTCGATGATCCGAAATGGCCCGCTCGGTGAGCTCATGCGGGTGGGTGAGCAGTTCATTCGCCTGCCGAACGACGGCCGCATCGACGTCGTTACGAGCAGCGCCCAGTCCAGACTGGGCAATCCAGTGACGTTCGTCCTGCAGGACGAGACGCAGTTGTGGACCGTCGCGAACAAGATGGACCGAGTGGCCACGACACAGCGCCGCGGCGCCGCAGGCATGGGCGGCCGGACGATGGAGACCACGAACGCCTGGGATCCATCGCAGGACAGCGTCGCCCAGCGCACGTCAGAGGCGAAGGTCAAGGACATCTTCCGCTTCCATCGAGTCCCGCCGGCATCCCTGTCGTACAAGAACAAGGCCGAGCGTCGCCGGATCCACCGGTACGTCTACCAGGGCTCCACTCACGTTGACCTCGACGCCATCGAGGCCGAAGCGGCAGAGCTGATGGAGAAGGACCCAGACCAGGCGGAGAGGTTCTTCGGGAACCGCATCGTGTACGGCGCCGGCTCCTGGATGAACGGCGACGCCTGGGACGCCCTGGCGGAGCCGCGCGAGGTGCCGGACGGTACAGCGGTCGTGGGCGGCTTCGACGGTTCCGACATCGACGACTGGACGGCCCTGAGGCTTGAGACCCTCGATGGATACCAGTTCACTCCGACGTTTGGGCCGGATCAGCTGCCGACGGTCTGGAATCCGGCCGACTATGGCGGTCAGGTCCCGCGGCTGGAGGTCATGGCGGCGATCGACGAGGTGTTTGCCCGGTATCAGGTGGTGCGGCTGTACGCGGACCCGCCCTACTGGGAGTCCGAGATCGACACCGCTGCCGAGAAGTACGGCGAGAAGCGCGTGGTCCGTTGGTACACGTACCGGACGGTCCAGATGCACGCCGCGGCCGAGCGTCTGCTGACGGACGTGAACAAGTCCGACTCGGCCTTCCGGCACGACGGCTGCGTAACGACTGCGGCTCACGTCAGGAATGCGCGCAAAGCGGCACGGACGGGCGGCCGGTACGTACTCGGCAAGGCCAGCCCCTCCCAGAAGATCGACGCCGCTATCCCGAGCATCCTCGCCCATGAGGCCGCCGGTGACGCAGTGGCCGCCGGCCAGGCCCGCCCTCGGAAGAAGTCCAAGATGCTGATCATGAGATGAGGTGAGCCGTGGAGCGCACGGATCTGCAGTGGCTCACCCATCTGATCAAGTGCCACGACAAGGAACTGCCGGAGCTCCGGCGCCTGAACGCCTACTACGAAGGCACTCAGCCGCTGTCGTACATGGCACCCGAGTTGCAAGCCGAGCTCCAGGAGACCGTCCGACAGGTCGTCATCAACTGGCCACGTCTGGTCGTCGACTCCCTCGAGGAGCGTCTTGATGTGGAGGGTTTCCGCTTCCCTGGCGAGCCGTCGGCGGATGCGGAGTTGTGGCGGATCTGGCAGGCCAATGACATGGACGGCCAATCCCAGCAGGGGCACTTGGATGCGCTCGTAATGGGCCGCGCCTACGTGGTAGTTGGCAGCCGCGCCGACGACAAGGAGACGCCGCTGATCACGGTGGAGAGCCCCCTCGATATGCATGCCGAGCGCGATCCACAGACCCGCGAAGTCACTGCGGCGATCAAGCGCTGGTGCGAGGAGTCCGAGACCGGCAAGGTCGACCACGTGGCCCTGTACAGGCCGAACGCAACGTCCTGGTGGGTGAAGGAACGAGGCGACTGGATCGAGGATCCGGAGCATGCCCGGGACGATCACGGGATCGGCGAGGTCATGGTCGAGGTGCTCGCGAACCGGCCGCGGCTGAAGTGCCCGGACGGGGCGAGCGAACTGCAGGACGTCATCCCGCTATCGGACGCAGCCTGCAAGATCGCCACGGACATGATGGTGTCCGCCGAGTATCACGCGACGCCGAGGCGTGTCGCCTTCGGTTTCGGTGAGGAAGACTTCGTCGATGCCAACGGGCGTCGGGTCAGTGCCTTCTCGCGCATCATCGGCCGGATGTGGGCGACCGAGAAGAACAGGAAGGAAGACGGCGCGGACGTCATTCAGTTCAACGAGGCGTCCCTGTCGAACTTCCACGAGACCCTGAAGCAGCTTGCAACGCTCGTCGCGTCTCTGACCGGCATGCCGCCTCACTTCATGGGCTATGCCACCGACAACCCGGCTTCTGCAGACGCCATCCGCTCTTCCGAGACGCGGCTGGTGAAGCGTGCGGAGCGCCGACAGCGCGGAGACGGAGGCACCTGGGAGCGGGTCAACCGCAAGGTGCTCCGTATCAGGAACGGCGTGTGGGATCCGAGGGCGCGTGCCCTTGAGACCTTGTGGCGGGACGCTTCGACGCCGACCGTGGCGCAAGTCGCGGACGCCGCGGTCAAGAAGTTCACGGCCAAGATCGTGCCGTTGCGGCAGACCCGCGAAGACCTCGGGTACACGCAGGCCCAGATCGCACGTATGGAGAGTCAGGACCGTGAGGCTGCCGAGGACGCCATGCAGCGGATCCTGGCCGGCGACCTGGCGGCCCTGGACGCTGGCCCGAAGCCTCCTCCGGATGATCCCGTCGCGCTGGAGCCTGATCCGGTGGCGGCCTGATGGGTACGCCCACGCAGGTGCGCCGCCTGTCGCCGGAGGAACTTGCACAGGCCTACTACGTGACCCAGGCGCGGCAGGCTCGCGTGACGGCGGACAGGGTTCAGGTTCTGTGGCGAGAGCTGGACCGACGCGACCTCACCGGGTCGTGGGAGTCCTTGGTCGGCCCTGAGATCGTGCGCACGGTCGCCCTGGGGCAGGCTGCTGCGGCCTCAGGCTCCGACGAGTACGTCAGCGCTGTGGCTGCCGCCGAGGGGGACATCCCGGATGTCTCGGGCAAGGTCCGCATCGCCGCCTTCGCGGGCCGCGCCGCCGATGGGCGCCCGCTGGACTCGCTGCTCTACCTGCCAGTGATCACGACCAAGGAGTCGATCGCTGCTGGCCTCGACGAGACCGAGTCGATGATGCGGGGGCTGAATCAGCTCCTGCGCATGGCGGCCTCGGAGGTCGCAGACGCTGGCCGCGGCGCGACGGGCGTCGCCATCACGGCCAGCCGAACGATCAACGGGTACATCAGGGTGGTCAATCCGCCCGCCTGCGCCCGCTGCATCATCCTGGCTGGGAAGGAATTCGGGTGGAACGCAGGCTTTCAGCGGCATCCAAAGTGCGACTGCGTCCACATGCCCGCCAAGCTGATCAAGCGCGGCAGGCACCACCCGGGCGCCTTCGACCCGAAGGCCTACTTCCGCGGGCTCTCCACCGCTGAGCAGGACCGGATCTTCACTGCGGCCGGGGCGCGCGCCATCCGCGACGGCTCTTCGATGTCGTCTGTCGTCAACTCCAGGCGCGGTATGTACACCGCCGACGCCTACAGGCGGACTTTGGCCGCGACTCGCGAAGGCGTCACCCGCGCCGGCGCCTTCTACCGCGCCGAGCGGGCCGCGGCCATCGCCCGCGGCCGAGTGCCCGCCTCCGGGCGGGGCTTCCAGCTCCGCACCCCACGTCTCCTCCCAGAGGAGATCTACAAGCTCGCCAGCAGCCGCGATGAAGCCATCGCGATGCTTCGGCGCTTCGGCTATCTGACCTAGCCGACCTTCAAGGCTGGCGCGCAAGGCGTCGGCCTCGTCCCGCAACGGGAGCACATCAATGCAGAACACCCGACAGAGCTGGCTGCCCGCTGCCCATGGCGCGTGGTTCCGGCTGGACCGCCACGACGACCCCGAGCCGGCCGCCCCGCCGGAGCCTCAGGGAGATCCCGAGCCGGCCGATCCGGAGCCGGAAGGCGCCGATCAGCTCGGCGACAAGGGCAAGCAGGCCCTCGACCGGATGAAGGCCGAGAAGGCCGAAGCCAAGAGGGTCGCGGCGGCTGAGAAGAAGCGCGCCGACGACCTGGCCAAGAAGGTCGCTGAGTTCGAGGACCGCGACAAGACGGAGCTCGACAAGGCCACCGAGAAGGCGCAGAAGTCGGCCGAGCGCGAGGCCAGGGCGATCCGCCGTGCGGTGACCGCAGAGGTCAAGGCGGCAGCCGCCGACTTCGCGGACCCGGACGATGCAGCTGCCTTCCTCGACCTGAGCGGCTACTCCAGCGACGACGGAGAGATCGACACCGACGCCATCGCCGCCGACCTTGCCGCCCTCCTGGAGAAGAAGCCCCACCTGCGCCGCCAGGAGGCCACGCCGCCCAAGGCGCCCGCGCCCAAGCCCGATCCGGGCCAGGGTCCGCGGCCCAACGATCCGCCCGCCGACTTCCGTACCGCGTCCCGGGACGAGCTTCAGGCCGAACTGGCCAAGTCCGTTCCCGGATTCCGACTTCGTTGATCCGCATCCGGGCCCGCCTGGGCGGCGGCCGTACCTCCATTGAGGTCGACGGCCACGAGGAGCACGCGGAGGCCGGTCGGGTCTGCGCCGCGGTGTCGGCCATTACCCAAACCGCGCTGCTGGGCCTAGAGCAGGTCGCCCTTCAGCACCCGGACCTCGTGTCCGTCGAAATCACCCAGGAGTAGACATGTACGCACTGACTGCGGCCCGGCCGTGGTTCCAGCTCGGCCGTCACGATGTGCGGTCGACCGTCCCCGCCGCGATTCGCGCGATGATGCAGAACGGCATCCTCGACCGCGTCTTCCTGGAGGCCCTGCGGCCGGAGTTCATCTTCCCGGCCCTCGCCGACCCCGAGCCGTGGCAGGGCGGCCTCGGTGACACCAAGACCATGACCCGCAAGGGCCTCCTGACCCCGGTCACCACGGCCATCACCGGATCGGACACCTCGGCGGCCACCTACGGCATCGAGCAGTGGTCCGTGACGATGGACCAGTACGGCCAGGCCGTCGACACGAACATGCTGACATCAGCCATGGCCCTGTCCAGCAAGTTCCTCGCCGACGTCCAGACCCTGGGCATCAACGCGGGGCAGTCCCTGAACCAGATCGCCCGGAACAAGCTGTACAACGCCTACGCGGGCGGCCGAACCTGGTGCACCACCGCGGCGTCCACCGACACGTCGATGATCGTGCAGTCCTCGGCGGGCTTCACGCACGTCCTCGTCAACGGCGTCCCGACCGCGGTCTCCGCATCCAACCCGCTGACCGTGACCATCGAGGGCGTCGCCAACACGGTCACCGGCGTGTCCGGCAACACGCTGACGCTGGGCACGACGCGAGTGGACGTCGCCGGCGACTACATCGTGGCTGCGAACGCGCCGACCACGATCCGGCCGACGGGTGACACCGTCTACGACCTGACCGGCTCCAACACCGTCACGTTCGCCATGTTCAGGAGCGCGGTCACGCGCCTGCGGAAGATGAACGTGCCGACCGTCAACGGCTACTACGTCGCCCACATCGATCCCGACACGGAGGGGCAGCTGTTCTCCGACTCGGACTTCAAGCAGGCGCTGCAGGGGCGTGTCGATTCCCCGATCTACACCGATCTCTCCATCGGCCGGTTCGGCGGCATCGACTGGGTCCGCAACAACGAGTGCCCCACTCTCCTGGGTGGTTCGGCTGGCACGGTCACCGTGCACCGGCCGATCGTCTGCGGCGCCGGCGCCCTGGTCGCAGCCCCCTTCGAGGGGATGGGCGATCTGCTCCGCGGGACGGGAGTGGATGACGTCCCGGACATCGCGATGATCGAGGCCGCCCCGGGCGTCCAGGTCGCGCGGATCGTTCGCCCGCCGCAGGACCGCCTGCAGCAGACCCTGTCCACCTCGTGGTCCTGGGTCGGCGACTACGGTGTCCCGTCCGACAGCCTCGCCAACAGCGACGCTGCCCTCTTCAAGCGCGCCGTGGTCCTCGAGCACGCCTAACCGCCCCGCCGGGGCGGACGCGATCCGTCCCGGCTGCTCGAAGGAGACACCATGCTCGTGAAGGCGCTCGAGGCGCTCAGCCTGTACTACAACTACGGAATCGCGACGGTCGGAGCCGGCGAGGAAGTCAAGGGCGGACTCGCCTTGCACCTCCTGGAGACCGGCGCCAACGTCGAACCACTCGACGATGACGCCAAGGCCCATGGCCAGGAACTGGGGGAGGCTGACGACGGAGACTCCGACGATGGCCAGAGCCCCGACGCGGACAGCTTCCCGTCTGACGCCGAACTGGACATCGATGCCACTGCAGCCGACGTTCTCGCCTGGGTCGGCGAGGACTCCGAGCGGGCAGCAGCAGCCCTCGCCGCGGAGCTGGCCAAGGACAAGCCGCGCTCGACGCTGGTCAAGCAGCTCGAGAAGCTCGCCGACGCCGACGGCGAGTGAGGGGAGGCTGTCGTGGCACTTCCCCCGCTGGCCACGGCGGCCGACCTCGCTGCCGCTGGCGCCTCAGGGTCTGCGGAGGCCATGGATCTGGCGCTGAGGCGGGCCTCAGCCCGGGTCCGCCGTTACACCCGGCAGGACATCACCTTCGCGGCCGACGACACCCTCGAGCTGTCAGGCGGCGAGCGCGTCTTGCGTCTTCCGCAGTACCCGCTGGTCGTGGACGACGGCCACCTGTTGACCGTCATCGAGGTCGCGGATTTCAGCGGCATCGAGTGGACCGCAATCGAGGGGCGCGACTACTCCCGGCTCGGCAACGAGCTCACCCGCGGTTACCCCTGGCAGGCGCCCACTCGGCTGATGGGCTGGCCCTGGAATCGCGCCCAAGGGGTGTGGACTCCGAAGGTGCGCGTGACCTACTCGCATGGCTACGACGAGGTGCCTGATGACATCGTGGACGTGGTGCTCGACCTGGCGACCATGAACCTGTCGAACCCCGGCAACCTGCGTGAGGTGTCCATCGACGACTACCGGCAGGTGTTCGCCTCCGAGTCCATCGGCGGCGCCCGCTTGTCCAAGTCGCACAAGGAAGACCTGCGCTCGTATCGCAGGCCTGCATTCTCGGTCGTGCTGCAGTGAGCGCCCTCGAGGCCGCACTCGCTGCTGGCCGGCTCGCAGCTCTGGAGCTGCAACGGGAGACGATCTCGCTGTACCGGCCAGGAGCCGACGGCTTCAACTGGACCACCGGAACGGACACTCCGGCACCGGCCACGGTCATGTACACGGGTCCTGCCCGGGTGAAGCCGGCGGCTCAGTCCCGCGGTGAAGAGGTCGATGCCGGCGAGGCCAACGTGACGCTTCGCGAGTACACGGTGTCCGTCCCGTGGGACACCACGGTCAACCAGCTCCCGGCCGTGGGCGACCTCATAGACGTCTCGGCGTCTCCGGACGCCCGGATGGTCGGCCGGCGTCTGTGGGTGACGGGTCTCCAGTTCAGCTCGACGGCTACGGCCTGGCGAATCACCGCGGAGGACCGGTCATGACAGCAGACGTGCGCGAGCTGGTGCAGCTTGCTGTGGTCCTCGAGCGCAACATTCCGGAGGCCGAGCGCGGCATGGTTGCGGCGGTCACCCGGGGCGCGCTCAACGTGAAGAACGACTGGCGGGCCAACGCGCGCGCGAGCGCGGGCCGTCATGCTCGCCTGTACCCGAATTCGATCAGCTATGACGTCACCCCGATCCCGGGCGGCGCGCAGGCTGAGATCGGCCCTGACAAGGACAAACCGCAAGGGCCCCTGGGCAACTTGCTCGAATTCGGTTCGGTGAACAACGGGCCGCACAACGATGGCGGGCGCGCCCTGCTCGCCGAGGAGCCGCGATTCGCGGCCCAGGTCGCTGCGATCGTCGAGCGACTCGGGGCGCTGTAGTGGCGGCCCCGGACATCAAACCCCACGTCGATGCGGTCATAGCCGCCCTGACCACCGCGGGTCTCGTTGTGGGGGACGGCGGCGCTCCTCCTGCCGGATCGATCCCCCCGACGGGCATCTACGCGACGGTCTACTTCGATCCAGGCCAATCCCTCCCCGAGTCCCTCGCCGACCAGCGAACGAACTTCGCCCTGTCATTTCAGGTCACGACCGTCGGCCCGACAGCGGAGAAGTGCCGGTGGGCCGCCCAGCGCACCCGGATGGCCCTTCACGCCCCGCTGACCGTGGCTGGCCGCACGGCCTGGCGTCCGGAAGAACTGGGCGGGCCGTCGATCCAGCGCGATGACGATGTCTCGCCGCCGCTCTACTTCCTGCCGGTGCAGTACCGGCTGCAGTCCACGTCCTGATCGGAGATTCCCATGGCGCTCCTCGCGCAGCAGGTCGTCGCTCTGAGCGGCCTGACCCCGACCTATTCGGCTGCCGCCGCGTCCACCACGGTGACGTGCGGCGAACGGTCCTTCCTCCACGTCAAGAACACCAACGGCAGCAGCATGACGGTCACGCTCACCTCGACGGCCAGGGTCCGCGGCCAGCTCGCGGCGGACGTGGTCGTCACGGTGCCCGCGACGACCGGCGACAAGCTGATCGGCCCGATCACCGCCGATCTCTTCGCCAGCGCGGCCGACGGCGTCAGTGCCTCGATCACGTACTCCAGCACGACCAGCGTCACCGTCGCCAGTCTGGTCATCTGACCTTCACCCGCGTCCTGCTCGCCCCGTCTGGACGGGGCCTTTTTCATGCCCTGGAGGGCCCATGTCCGACCTCATCAGCGACGGCAAGACCCGGGTGGTCTGGGCGTCGTCCATCGCGAACATCGCTGCACCGACCACGACCGAGCTGAATGCCGGCTCCGACTTCACGACCCGCATCACCCCGGACGGGCTCAAGCTGGACCCGTCCACGGCGGACGTCGACACGTCGAGCCTGGCCTCGACGTTCGACACCAAGACTGTCGGCCGCGTTGGCTTCGACGTCGAGGTGACCTTCAAGCGTGGCTCGACGGGCGGCGAGGATCTCCCGTACACCACACTCAAGTACGGCGTATCCGGCTACCTGATCGTGCGCCGCGGCGTGGACTACGCCACCGCCTGGGCGGCCTCCCAGAAGTGCGAGGTCTACCCGATCACCTGCGGCGAGCCGGCGAACTCGAGCCCCGCCGCCAACGAGGTCATGAAGTTCATGTCTCCGATGCGGGTCACGTCGGCGCCGTCGACTGCCGCGACGGTGGCCTGATGCCCGATATCTCAGAGATCCTCAAGAAGGCGAAGCGGCGGCAGAAGTCTGTCTTCCTCTGCCTGGCGGGGGACGCGGTTGCCGAGCTGGAGGGGCTGGAAGCGCAGCTCGCCAAGCTCGGCGACGCCTGGCAGCCCGACAGCCTCGCCGCATCTGACCCGCGGGCCAAGCTCGCGGAGCAGGTTCACGCCGCGCGGGAGCGTGTGCGCGCGAGCGAGACACAGTTCCGGTTCCAGGCGCTGGGCGATCGCGAGTGGAGTGACCTCCATGCCGCACACCCCGCGAAGGAGAAGGGGCAGGCGTGGGACCCGGAGACGTTCGCCCCCGCTCTGATCGCGGCCTGTTCGGTCGACCCTGTCATGTCGGTCGAGCAGGTCCGCGAGCTCTTCGAGCTGCTCAACGCCGGGCAGCGTGACGTCCTCTGGCAGGGTGCCTACGACGCAAACGTGGAGGCCACGGGCATCCCTTTCTCGTTGAACGCCTCCGGAATCCTGGACTCAATCATCGCCGCGAAGTAGAGACCGCGCGGGCCTGGGGTGTGCCGCGGTCCGTCTTCATGGGGCGTGCTGTGGCGACTGGCGAGCCGCTCTGGCTCGACGAGGACCGGGCTTGGGCTCTGGCCCTCGCCGAGATTGAGCGGGACTCGTGCCCTGACTGCGGCCAGCCGTGGTCTGAAGCGAGCGCCGCCGAAAGCGAGTTCCAGTACGACGTCGCCCTCCTCCGCTGCCACGCCTGCGCTGCTGGCGCCCGGAAGGCTCACGCCCACCAGGAATCCGGCGGCGACGCCAAGGGGCTGCACATTGCGATCACGAGACGGGGGTAGCCCGTGACCACTCGCACCGTGCGGGTCCTGCTGACTGGCACCGCCACCCCGTACATCAACGCAACGCAGCAGGCAGCGCGGGCCACGCAGGTGGCTTCTCGGCAAATCGAGACGTCGATGCGGGCGGCGACGAACTCGTCGTCGGCGGCCCTGCAGAACATGGCGCGCGCGGCGGAGACGCAGGGGGCACGGGCCGCGGGGGCAATGAACCGTGCTGCTGCCGTGTCCGAGGCGCAGATGCGCCGGGTTGGCGCGAACGGCACGGCCGCGCTGAACCAGGTCGGCGTAGGCGCCGCCCAGGCGGCTGCCAGCATGACGACCGTGGCGTCCGCCGCTACGGCGGCGGCCGCGACGACCGCCCGGCAGTGGACTGGCGCGGGCGGAGCGGTCACGCGGGTATCGGCGGCGGCACGTGCTGCCGCAGCTGCTGACGCAGGCCGGCTGGCATCCGCTTGGTCGTCGGCGGCCGCGGCGATCGGCGGGGGCATGCGCTTCGCGGCGCACTCCGTCGGCACGAGCATGGTGGAGGTCGCCAACAGCTCCACCAAGACCTTGAAGGCCGTCCGCGCGGCGTCCCTCGGCCTCGTGGCGGTCTTCGGACTGGCTGCTGCCGCCGCAGCTCGCTTCGACAAGGCCATGAGCGAGGTCCGCGCGGTCACCGGCGGCAACGCCGACGAAATGAAGGCGCTGTCGAAGGCCGCTCTGGCCGCCGGCCAGGCAACGGTCTACTCGGCGACGCAGGCAGCCAACGCAGAGGCTGAACTCGCGCGCGCGGGCATCTCGACCGCAGACATCATCGGCGGAGCCCTGAAGGGCAGCCTGGACCTTGCCGCGTCGGGGCAACTCGAACTCGGCGAGTCCGCGATCATCAGCGCCCAGGCAATGAACGCCTTCAAATTGCGAGGCGGCGACGTCGGACACATCGCCGACGTCATCTCCGCCGGAGCCGGCAAGTCTGCGACGAACGTGCACGCCATGGGCCTGGCGTTCCGGCAGGCAGCCCTGCTCTCCTCGCAGACCGGGCTGTCGCTGGAGCAGACCGTGGGCACGCTCAGCCTCTTTGCCCAGAATGCCCTCGTCGGCTCGGATGCCGGTACCTCGCTGAAGGTCATGCTTCAGCGGCTGGTGCCGCAGTCCAAAGAGGCCGCCAACATGATGCACGAGATCGGCTTCTCGGCCTACGACGCCTCCGGCAACTTCATCGGGCTGACGGCCCTGGCCGACATGATGAAGACCTCCTTCTCGAAACTCACGCCGGAAGCCCGGAACGCAGCCATGGCTACGATTTTCGGCAGCGATGCCGTGCGTGCCGCGACGGTCCTCTACGAGGCTGGCGGCAAGGGCATCGACCAGTGGGTCGGGGCCGTCAACGACGCCGGGTACGCCACCCGCGTCGCCGCCACGATGACGGACAACCTGTCCGGCGACCTGGAACGCCTCAAGGGCGCCCTCGAGACCGCCCTGATCACCTCGGGTTCTTCCGGAAACAAGATCCTGCGCGAGATGGCCCAGTCTCTGGCGGGAGTGGTGAACTGGTACAACCAGCTGTCACCCGCCCTGCAGTCCAACGTGACGATCCTCGCGGGGCTTGTCGGCGTTCTCGGCTTCGTCGGCTCCAGCCTGCTTCTGATGCTGCCCCGCATCATGGCGGTCCGCGCCGAGCTGGTCGCGCTGGGGGTCACGGCCGCCCGTACCCGCGCCGCGCTGATGAGCATCGGAGGCCTCACGGTCATCCTTGCGACGCTCGGAGCCATCGCCTACGGAATCGACAAGCTGTCCCAGCGATTCCGGGAGGCCCCGCCCAACGTCAACCGCCTGGCTGAATCGCTGGTGGACTTCGCCCAGAAGGGCAACACGTCGGGCGAGATGGCCCGGCTCTTCGGCAAGAATCTCGACAAGGTCGGCGAGGCCGTGGCCCGCATCGCCCACCCGGGTGGACTCGATCGGGTCGAGGACTTCTTCAGCACGTTCGACCCCAACGCGGACGCCGGCCCCAGCCTTGAAGCGGCACGCGAGAAGATCAAAGCCCTCGACGAAGCCCTCGCCGGCCTCGTATCGGGCGGCGCCACCGATGAGGCCGCGAAGAACTTCGAGCGGATGGCCGCCGAGGCTGCAAAGCACGGGACGTCGGCGGAGAAGCTGATGACGCTGCTCCCGCAGTACGACAGCGCCCTCGCGGCGAACAGTACGCAGGCCAAGCTGGCCGCTGGCTCGCAGAAGCAGCTCGGCGATGCAACCAGCATGACCGCCGACCAGCTGCAGGACACCCGCTCGGAAGCCGACAAGCTGAAGGACAGCCTCGCCTCCCTCAATGGGGTCGCGATCAGCGCGGCGGAGAAGGAGATCTCCTTCCGGGCATCGCTGGCCGATCTCACGGACACGGTGAAGGAGAACGGCCGCAGCCTCGACATCACGAGCGAGGCTGGCCGGAAGGTCAAGTCGAGCTTCCTCGACGCAGCGCAGGCTGCGATGGCGCACGCTCAGGCGGTCGCCGAACAGAAGGACAGCATTCAGGCGGGCAACGCTGTCCTCGAGCAGGACATCGTTCTGCTGCGTCGCCAGATGGAGCAGTCGGGGTTCTCGAAGCAGGCGATCGATGGCCTGCTGAGCTCCTACGCCAAGATGCCGACCAACGTGGAAACGAAGGTCGGCGCACCGGGGGCGACTCAGGCCACGGCGGAGATGGAGGCCCTTCGACAGAAGATCGCCGCCACCCCGGCAGGTAAGTCCGTGACCGTCACGGCCCCCACGGCCGGCGCGATCGGCGAGCTGACGAAGCTGGGCTACAAGGTCGAGACGCTGCCGGACGGCCGGGTCACGATCACGGTGCCCACGTCGGGTGCGGTACAGGCCCTGGATGGCCTGCAGGCCCGGATCAACTCGCTTCAGGGCCGGACCATCGGCGTCGGCGTCTATCTGAAGGCAACCGCTTCCGACGCGGACGCCAATGGCATCCCGGACCTGATCCAGGCTCGCCGAGATGGCGGCCTGGTCGGCTACGCCGGCGGCGGGGCTATCCGCGGCTACCCCACGGGCGGTGCGGTCCGCGGCCCGGGCTCTGGAACGTCGGACAGCATCCTGGCCCGGATCAGCAACGGGGAGTACGTCGTAAGAGCAGCGAGCGTGCGCCAGTACGGCGTGGCCATGCTCGACCAGCTCAACGCTGGACAGCTATCGACTGCGGGCTACACCGCGCGCCCGGCCGCGCAGTACGGCGTCAGTCACAACGCCAGCCAGGTCACCAACAACAAGACCAACAACGTGACGCTCAACGGCGCGAAGCAGTCCTCCGCCGAGCAGGTCGCCGAGGTCATGCGACACCTCGCCTTCACCAACTGAGAGGCAGGTGAGCACCCTTGCCGTACATTCCCGGCGCGAGCCTCGGCGGACGACGGGTCGACCTCGGCGGCATCTCGCTCGGCATGGTCGATGCCGCCGGCGTGGCCTGGCACCTGCAGACACTGGAAGGCTGGGACGGCCCAGACCAGCGCGCCGAGTACTCGCTTCGCGAGGCTGACCACGGCGCCTGGGCCGCTCCGGTCTACCTGAACCAGCGCCCCATCACTCTGGCGGGCAAGATCGAAGCCGCCGACATCACTGCCCTGGACACGGCGATGGAGCAGCTGATAGCGGCCGGCTCCCTCACGGACACCACGCTCACCGTGTACGAGACGACACCGAAGCGGGCGACGGTGCGGCGATCTGGCTCGCCACTCCTGCGGCCGATCACGGATCGGATCGCCCAGTACTCCCTACTGGTCACGGCCGCAGACCCGCGCCGCTACAGCACCACTCTGCAGTCCCAGTCCACCGCGCTGCCGACCGTGACCGGCGGCCTGACGCTGCCGATCACCTTGCCGATCACCATCTCCACGACGATGGTCTCGGGCTCGATCACCCTCTCCAACGCCGGGTCTATAGCGACACGGCCGACGCTGACGATCACCGGCCCGGTTGTCACGCCGACGGTCGTCGCCGCTCTGCCTGGCGGGGCCGTGACCCAGATCGCCTACGGCGCCACCTTGCAGGCGGGCGATGTGCTGGTCATCGACAGCGCCGCCCGAACTGTCGTCCTAAACGGCACCGCCAGCCGGCGCCTCTACTTCTCCGGTACCTGGCCAGAGGTCCCCGCAGGGTCCAGCGTCACCTATTCCTGGTCCTCCCCTGTCTACGAACCGACCGCGCTGCTGACCGGCACCTGCCGCTCTGCCTGGATGTGAGGAGGCCACTGTGGCCAGCACCGATCCGCTCTGGCTCCCGTCGCTCTCCTACGACGAGACCGAGCTCCGCAAGATGGACTCGGCGCTGGTCATGGCCGACGGCACAGCCCTCGGCTCGCGCGCGGGTATTCGCCCCGGAGACCCAGGGCTGGACGTAAGCCTGGCCGGCACCACCGTCAACGTCACCGCAGGCACCGCCACGCTCTACCGGTCGACACAGGCCGTGTACCGGGCACAGCTCGCCGCGACATCGCCGGGCACACTGACCGCCGCCAACGCGACGTTCAGCCGCATCGACTTGGTCTATCTGCGCGTGTGGGACACGTCTGTCGACTCGAGCGGCCTCCGGAAGGCCGACACGGTCTATCTCGCGGGTACCGCCTCGGCGTCGCCTGTCGCTCCGACGCCGGGCGCCACCGAGATCTATATCCCCCTCGCCACGATCACCGTCCCCTCCACGGGCGGCGGCGGCACTGGTGCGGCTACGGTCTCCAGCGCGGTGCGGCAGGTGACCGTAGCCCCGGGCGGCATCCTGCCCGTCTCGCTGGCCGCGGACATCGCTGCGTCAGGCCTGTACGCCGGCCAGGTTCGCTACAACACGGTGAGCGGGGTCTTGGAGATCTGGTCCGGATCCGTCTGGCAGCCCCAAGGCATATGGAGCGCATATACGCCGACGTGGACGGCGAGCACCACCAACCCCACGTTGGGCAACGGAACGTTGACAACCCGCTGGGCCCGCGTTGGCCGCATGGTCACCTGGGTGGGAACGGTAGACCTTGGCAGCACATCCAACGGGGGCACCGGCGTCTGGCAGATGTCTCTGCCGGTCGCGGCGGCTTCAGGCGCGGGCTTCCCGGCATGGCGTGGCACCGCAAGCTACTTCAAATCGGGCGACAACGATTACGCCGGCCAGAGCCTCACCGTGGGCTCCACCGGGCTGGCCTTCGTCGTGAAGACGGACACCGCCGCCAAAGCCTTCTCCAACGTCACCAACCTCGTACCTGTCGCGGCGGCGAACGGGAACAGCCTCACGTGGTCCATCACGTATGAGGCAGCCAGCTGATGGCGGCTGTCGAGATCACATGGCTGGCGTGCGATCTGCGGACCGGCCGAATCGCGGAGGAACTGCCAGCCATGCGGGCCACGGGGCCCCTTTCCCGGCGGATCGGATCAGTCACCAACACCAGCCTGTCCCTGGCCCTCGCCGGCGCCCCCCGCGAGTGGGAGGCGGCAACCGACCCGGCCCGTACCCTGCTCGTCGCCATCGACAGGGCGACCGCCGTACCGCTGTGGTCAGGCATCCCGCTGCCGCGCGTCGGCGGCTCCTCCAACACGGTGACGTTCGCCGCCGCATCCAGCGAGTGCTACTTGGGCCGCCGGTACGCCGCATACACCGGCACTGGCGTCGATCGGTCCACGGTGATGGCCGGCGTGGCCGGGGTCCTGCTCACGCAGGGGCCGCCGTTCGTCATCGACGACGTCGCCACCGGCTCAACGATGGCCTACGCGGTGGCCGACGAGGACGATAAGTCCGTCCTCTCCGTGCTTCAGGAGCTGGACGGCCAGGACGGCGCCCCCGAATGGACCGTCGACACCGCCTGGGCGGACGCCGGACAGACCAGCGTCGAGCTGATCCTTCGCATCCACCCCAAGATCGGCATCCAGCCCGAAATTCCGGCGACGGTCTTTGACATGCCAGGCTGCGTCGCCGACTACAGCCTCACCGAAAGCTACGAGCATGATCGGGGCGCCACGCAGGTCATCGCCCGAGGCGACAGCCAAGGAGGCGGCCGGGCCACCAGCAGCGTCCACACCGCCGACGACCTCCTTGCTGCCGGCTGGTCGCTGTGGGAGTACCGCTACAGCCCAGGCGCCGGCGTCACAGACGAGACCCAGCTCGACGCGCACGCCGCCGCGAGCCTCGCCCTGATGCGTACCGGCTCCCGGGCATGGACGCTGCAGGCCGCCGCCTCTGCGGCCCCGCGTCTGGGTACCGACTGGGCGCTCGGCGATTCCATCACCCTCGCCGTCGCCGCTGGAGTTTCGCCGCGGCACCCGGCCGGCGTCCTTGTCACCGCCCGCGCCTGGGGGTGGGAACTGGATGCCGCCGCCGACAAGCTCACGCCGATCCTGCTGGAGGACTGATGCGCAGGCAGGACCAGTTTCCCAGCCAGTTGTCCGACGTCGGACGCACCCTCGCCGGCGTCCGACGCGAGCTCGCCGAACGCGCCGCCAACCTCATGCCCAGACTGCGCCGGTCGGATGGGACCACCGCCGCCACCATCGGCGATACCTGGGCGTGGCACGACCGGTCGGGCAACACGATCCTCAGCGAGGACGCCAACACGTGGGGACTTGGCCGCCCCTGGCTGCCCATTCCCATGACGCCCAGCATCTCTTTCACGGCCACCAGCTGGACCAGCGTCTACCGCGGCACCTGGCACGCCCAGAACCCCACGATCTTCGCCGAGTACACCCTGTCGGCGCCCTCGACGACGACGTGCCAGGCCCGGCTGATGCTCGAGGTAGGAACCGTCCAGGTCCAGCTCGGCTCGACGCTGACCGCCTCCGCCGCAGAGGTGGCCGCCAGCTACACGGTCGACGCCGTCGCCCACGGACTGTCCTTTGGCCAGAACGGGCTGCTGTTTCTGCAGGTCCAACGGACCGCGGGCGCGGGTACGTGCACCCTCTGGTCCCACGGCCTGTGGGGCCGCCAATCCTAGGGAGACCACGTGATCCCCGACCCGACCGAGCCGTGGGGCATCGCCCTCGACTACATGGGCCGCGCCATCGACCCGGTCATCGAGCAGGGCCTGTCTGTGACCGTCTGGATAGCCGACGCCGAACCCAGCCGCCGCGACACTCCCACGGTGAACGCCCAGATCGTCGTCATGAGCCCCGACTGGACCATGACCGCGCAGCTCGCGCTGGTCTCCCTGCCGGCCTACACCGGTACCACGTGGACGCCGAACCCGCAAATCGTGAAGACCGCCGTCGAGCAGGCGGCAGTGGTTGCGATCGGCCACCTGGAATGGCTCGCCACCCTCATCCCCACCACCTGAGCACTCAGCCCCGGACCGCGTTGTCCGGGGCTCCGTTCGCCGGACCGGCCTCCCATCAGCCGTCCCCGCTCCGGGGCCGGAACCGGGAGAAGACCCGATGATCACTTTCTCGCCGCCTGGAGGCACCTGATGGGCATCTATGGACAGGACTGGGCGTCCTACCAGCCGTTCGAACCCAGCGTCGCCGGCATCGACTTCGTCATCGGCAAGGTCACGGAGGGCCTCGATTACGTCAACCCGAGGTGGACCCGCCAGCGCGACCACGCCAAAAGCACCGGCCTCATGTGGGGCGCCTACCACTACCCCCACATGGCCAACGACCCGACGAAGGAGGCCGACTTCTTCCTCCGGCAGGTCAGCTGGCAGGCCGACGACATCATCGTCCTCGACTGGGAGGGCTACGACAACGCCAACCAGGGCGTCTCCAAGGCCCGCCAGCTCGCCTACAAGGAGGAATGGCTCCAGTACGTCAAGACGCGGATGCCGCGCCACCGCGTCGGCATGTACTGCAACGTCGACTACTGGAAGAACGTCGACACTACCGGCAACTACGGCGACTTCCTGTGGATCGCCACCGCCGGCCGCCCTGCAGGCGACCCCGGGATCAAGGCCCCCTGGCTCTTCCACCAGTACAAGGCCAGCCCCGTCGACACGAATTACTGTCACCTCCCCAGCCGCGCGGCGCTCCGCGACTGGGCCCTCTCATCCGACACCCCGCCCTCACAGGAGGACATCGTGACCCCTGCCGAAATCCAGGCCGTTGCCGAAGCCGTCTGGAACTACAACCTGCCGGAGTACAACGGGGACGGATCCCCGACCGGCTCCTCCAAGTCGGCCTTCTGGTGGCTCGTCTGGCAGGACGTTTTCCAGGCTCAGACCCTGAGGGCGATCGCCGACGCCAAGCTCACTCCGGCGCAGATCGCAGCGGCCATCTCGGACGGCACGCTCAAGGTGAAGGTCACCGTCGAGACCCCGAAGGCGGTCTGACCATGCGCATCTTCGGACGTGAGCCCGTCTACATCCTCGCTGTAATCGCGGTCGCCCTGAAGCTGGCCTCCGCCTACGGCCTGGACGTCTCGGACGCCCAGCAGACCCTGATCAACACCGTCCTCGCCTGCCTCGTCGCCGTGGCGTCCGCCGTGGTCCTGAAGACGGGCGCGGCCGGGGCCGCGATCCTTCAGCTGTCACAGGCCGGCCTGGCGCTCTTCGTCGGCTTCGGCCTGGACATGTCCGCGACCGAGCAGGCCGGTTGGATGTCTCTCGTCTCCGCAGTCCTCGCCGTCGTCTCGCACGGTCAGGTTGAGGCGCCCGTGACCCGGCTGCCGGTCGAGGAGAGCAGCCTCATCGGGCCGCGCGCTCCGCAGGCGGTGTAGGTGCGGTGCCGTGCGGTCCGGCGGCTCAAGCGCAGGCTGGGCCGCCGCGGCACCATCCTCACCTGCTACGGCATCGTGTGGCTGCTCGTCGGCTGGGGGCAGATCGTCCAGCCGCAACCCGACCAGCGGGGGCTGCATGTCGCCCTGGCTTTGATGCCGCTCACCGTGTGGGCGTGGTGCTGGATCGCCGCTGGACTGATCGCATTGGTAAGCGCGTGGGCTCCGCCGGGCCGTGACGCTGCTGGCTTCGTCTCCCTGGTACTCGTCGTAGTGCCCTGGATGGCGACCTATCTGGCCTCCTGGCTCCTCGGGGTCTACCCCCGCGGCTGGGCGGCAGCAGCAGTTTGGGCGGCAATCACCGTCCCAATCATGGTGGTGCTGGGGTGGGCAGAACCGCCCCGGCGGAAGCGAGCGGAGCCTCCGTATGAGTGCTGAGACCTGGACGTCGGTGGGCGTATCGGTCGCGACCGGACTGTGCGGCGTGTGGGCAGCACGCGCCGCCCGGCGGACGCCCAGGCAAGAGAAACGCGACGACTTCACCGTCGTCAAGGACGCACTGAACGAGCGGATCGACGAGCTCAAGTCCGAGATGGACGACCAGCGGCAGCTCGTCGGCGACCAGGCCGAAGCCCTCAACTACCTGGTGCTGCGCGTCCGCTCCCTCGTCGCGTACATCCGGAAGGCCGGCATGGAGCCGCCGGCACCGCCTCCGATGTCGGAGCGCGTCCGCGACTACCTCCACCACATCGACGTGTGAGAACTGGAGTGCGAGCAGCCCCCACCGCTACGGCGGTGGGGGTCTTTGTCGTTTCCCTGACTTCCTCGTGACCTGCACTGTAAGCTTTTCCACGGAAAGACTGACAGGATTGGGGAGTTGGCCGGTGAAGCTTGTCGCTTATGTCCGCGTGAGTACAGCCGGTCAGGTCTCCGACGGATACGGCCTCGGCGTCCAGGAGCAGGCCGTCAAGGCGTGGGCCAAGGTCAACGGCCACCGCATCCTGAACCTCATTCGCGAAGAGGGCGTGAGCGGCGCCACGGAAGCCGTGGATCGGCCAGGTCTCTCGGAGGCGTTGCTAGCGATTCGGGAGCGCGAAGTGGATGGACTCCTCATCCCGCGACTCGACCGACTTGCTCGAGCGCTCACCGTTCAGGAAGCAACCCTTGCGATCGTCTGGCGAGACGGTGGCCGCATCTTCGCTGCGGACGCCGGCGAGATCGTCCGAGACGATCCGGACGACCCCATGCGCACGGCAATGCGTCAGGTCGTGGGCGTGTTTGCCGAACTTGACCGCCGCATGGTCGTTAAGCGGCTCCGCGACGGGCGGGCGGCCAAGGGCCTCGCGGGTAAGAAGCATGTCGGTGCATACGCCTACGGCACCCACGGCGTCGGCGAAGGCCGCGAGCGCGACGCGGGACTCAACCCGGACGAGGAGGCCGCCCACGCCCTGATGCTCAGCCTCCGCCGGGCAGGGAAGTCGTATCGTCAGATCTGCGAGGCGCTCCACGGCGCAGGGCATAGCCCGCGCCGTGCAGACCGGTGGCACCCCATGGTCGTGCGCGCCGTGTGCCAGCGCGCCGGCCTTAACTGAGCTCTCAGTCCGAAGGAGCGGCATGAAGTACGACACCTCATCACTGCGCAAGCACACCGTTCAGCAGATCGCCGACGAGTTCGGCGTCAGCCGACCCACCATCTACCGCCACTTGGAGAAGGCGTGAAGATGTGCGGAAGGCTTACCAAACGGGCTGGAATCTGTCGGCAACACGTCCTGGCCTACTGGGACATACCGAAGAGCGTTCCACGCGTGCTCTCGTGCCTCGCCCACCTCACCCCGGCAGAACGCGAGGTGTACGACGAAGCTGTCCGGGATCGCGCAGCGCGAACCGAAGCCTCCTGGAAGTGGTTCTTCGAACAGGAGCCGGCCTGCTGGCGCTGGCCTGCGGTCGGCGTAATCACCACCATCGAGGTAGAGCAGTCCCAGATCCTGTACGAGTGGCACGCCGACCGCTGCGCGATATGCGGCCGCGCCGCCTACCTCGTCGAAGACCACGATCACACCACTGGCCTGACCCGCGGCTACCTGTGCACCAGCTGCAACACCAGGGAGGGTATTTACGCGAGGGAAACGGAAGGACCGTTCGCCAAGTACCGAGAGCGCCATCCGACGGCCATCCTCGGCCTGCGCCTTCGGTACTGGGACCCCTTCGCCAAGGACTACGCCAAGCCCCAGCCAGCGCTATCGGAAGCTGACGCCTGGACCGACGCTGCGTCCGAGGATATCGGCCTGTAGCGAGTAGCCCAACGTTATGCGCTGCCACCTCCTAACTCAGGGGGTCGTTAGGAGGCGCTCCTATTCGGAGACTCCAAGCTGCAAGCAGGCTTCAAGTAGGAGCACATCCTTGCGGTTCCGGCCGCGCTCAATCCGCAAGCCGACCACGCTGCCCGTTGTCGGCGCCTCGTGCCACACTGGGTGCGGCATCCGGGTGCGAGACCCGGCGCTCATGCTCCGCGCTGTTTGAGAGGTAGCCCGCCGAGCCTTCGGGCAAGTGGATGACTCCTGTGCCACGTGGCCCCCACCTTCGGGTGGGGGCTTCTTCGCGTCCGGCCTGATTGTCAGTGGCCCGTCGTACAGTCAGAGCAATCCCATTCAAGGGTTGAGGCGGGCTGCCTCGCTGCACGGATCTGCCCCACCGGAACAGCGCCCGGCGGGGCAGACGTGCGTCAGGCCGCGGCCTCGCGGGCCGCCTGCTTCACGGCCATCTCCACCTCATACCGGTTCTGCCTGGTCGCCTTCGCGTGCTCGGTCACCGCGGCATGGACCGCGTCGACAGCCTCATGCCACGGTCGCCACGCCTCCGCACTGTAGGCGCCCGCTGTCGCCTGCTTCCGGGCCTCGTTGGCCGCGCGCTGGAGTTGGATGAGTTCGTCGGTGAGTTCGATTGCCACCCGGCGGATCCTAAGCCGCCGGTACGACGCTCGCCCGCAGCCACTCGGCAAGCAGCTCCCGGTACTCGTCCGAGCCCGCCCCACCCCCGGCAACGAGCTGGCGTATCGCCTCGTTGACGTCGGCCGCAGAGCGCGCGGCAGCCGGGACGGCAGGGGAGGGGGACATGCCGCACAGGATATCGAGCGGCGCCCACACGGTCGTAGGGTGTGGCCATGATTCAAGCTGTCGTTTTCGATGTTGGTGAGTGCCTGGTCGACGAGACCCGCGAGTACGGCACTTGGGCCGACTGGCTCGGCGTTCCCCGCCACACCTTCGCCGCCATGTTCGGCGCCGTCATCGCCCAGGGCCGCGACTACCGCGAGGTCTTCCAGCCCTTCAAGCCGGGCTTCGACCTGACCGCCGAACGCGAGGCGCGCGCCGCCGCCGGCAAGCCCGAGCACTTCGACGAGAGCGACCTGTACCCAGACGTCCGGCCTGCCCTCGCCAAGCTCCGAGCCGACGGGCTGTGGCTCGCCATCGCGGGCAATCAGACGGTGCGGGCGGGCGGGATCTTGCGCCAGCTCTTCACCAAGGATGTCGACCTGATCGGCACCTCAGACGACTGGGGCGCCAGCAAGCCCGACCCGGAGTTCTTCGAGCGTGTCGCCGCGGTCGTCCCCTACAGCAACGACGAGATCCTGTACGTCGGCGACCGCGTCGACAACGACCTCCGCCCCGGCGCCCAGGCCGGCATGCACACCGCGCTCATCCGCCGCGGCCCCTGGGCCACCATCCAGTGGGACACCGAGGAAGCAAAGAAGCTGCCGACCTTCCGGGTCGACAGCCTCCTCGAGCTCCCTACGCTGATCGCAGAGTTCAATTCGCGAGAGCGCTGAGCATCGCACCCCAGCTGAAGAGCCGGTCATCGAGAGCGCGGACGCACGGCTCGCCCTGCCACGGGGCGAGCTCGCGCCGCACCTCACGAACCCGCTCCATGCCCGTCGCGTACCAGTGCACCTCAAGCAGATCCAGGGCGCGGACCGCGTACTCGCAGGCCGCCTCCGGCTGACCCGCCGCGGCCTCGACGGCGGCCAGGTCGCCGAGCACGACGGTCCGCTGCTTGTCAGAGTCCACCGGCAGCCCTTCCAGGACCCCGAGGAGCGTCTCCCGAGCCTGCGGCAGATGCCCCGCCACCAACTGGGTGTTCCCCTTGAAGCAGGCCAGGCGGACGGCGCTGAACCAGTCCATCCACTCCGGGGTGTTGTTGTCGCTGCCCGCAGCCAGGATGTCCTCAGCATGCGCGTACAGGTTCAGGGCCGTCCGCGTATTGCCGCATCGGGTCTCACACTCGGCCTCGACGGCGTCCAGCCAGGCCAGCAGCTCGGCGGACGCCGGACCGCGGCGGGCGGACGTCCGGGCCATCGCCATCCGCTCCACGGCACCCGCACGGTCGCCGCCCCAGCCCGGGACAAACGCGGTGTGGGCGAGGATCGCCGCCCCGAGCAGCGCGTCGTCTACATCCCCGGCCGCCTGCAGTGCGCGAAGCCATGTGTCCCGCGCCCGGCCGTGCTCGGTGAGGTCGAAGAACTCGATGCGGCCGGCGAGGAGGTAGCTTTCGGCGAGCGCCGACCCGACAGTCCGCCGGATGACCCCCGACGTCGCCGGCAGCAGCGCGGCACCCAGCGCAGCATGTGCCGCCACCGACGGGTGCAGCGTCGCGGGGGCCACCGTCCAGTACAGGCGCCGGTGCGCGCGGGTCACCGCGGCGAACGCCGAAGCCGCACTCGCAGGCTGGACCGCATTCGGCACGGCCATCGGCGCCGACGGCGGAGTCCGCAGGATACGGCCAGCATCAGCAGCGGCTGGCGGCCCGGCGAAGCCCAGCTCCTCAAGGCTGGCCACCCCAAGGATCTCGACCAGGGCACGCTGCAGGTCTGGGTACGGAAGTGGCGGCGCGTCGGACTCCCAGCGCCGCACCTGGCGAGCGCTGACGCTCAGGCCTCGAGCTGCGAGAGCGTCAGCCAGATCCTGCTGCGACCGGTACCCGGCTGCTTGCCGCGCCGCCCTGAGGCGCGCATTGCCTTGCGGTCGGGACATCCCAACCTCCATACGTCGTAGGGGCGGTGGCAAGTCTGGCAGCCGGACCGCTACCAGGCCACGCATCACCCACACGAGTCCTCAAACGTCCGCATTGCGGCCAGGAAGAGGCCGCTCGATGTCCTCGCCTTGGGTCCGCTTAGAGGCCACGCTTTGCACCACCACCCGCTGACACCGGCAGGGAGACCGCCGTGGCAACCCGCACAGACAAGCCCACCGACACCCAGACGCCGCCCCTTCCCGCCATAGGCGGCCTTTCCGAAGACCAAGTCCGCGGGGCCGCCTGCGTCTACTGCGCCGTCCGCCTCGACAACGGCAACGCCATCGACCTCGGCGAGCGCCCCGCCAAACGAGGCGGCAGCATCATCCGCTGGTTTCCTCGCGCCTGCCCCCAGCACGGGACCGCGCCATGACCGCCGGCCGGATCTGCTGCGAATGCCAGCAGGCCATCTTCGGGGAGTACGACGAGATCGTGCGGCACAGTGCGAGCGGGGTACGTCCCAACGACTTCGCGCACCCAGTTGGCCAGTGCCCGGTACCGGAGAAGAAGCTGACGGCCAAGCCCCGTCGCCGCCCCTAGCTCCCGCCTCTCCTGCCGCGGCGGCAGCGGGAGAGGCGGGTACCAGCCAGTCACGCCACGTTCACTGTGCGAAACTTTCGGGCACTTGTTCGATCCGTCACGACTCAACCACCCGGTAGAGCCTGACTGTTGGTGACGTATTCGCAGGTCGCGGGACGGATGCTCATGCATATATCTGCGAAGCCCCTGGCGACACGTGCATGAGACAGGCAGACTGAGGCAATCACACCGAGTGGCCGAAAGGTCACTTACGTGTTTGGCGGCAGCAAACTCTTCACCGAGACGCGGAGGACGCAGGCGATGCGCATGAGGTTGCTGAACTTTGCGTCCGTCGTGCCGCGCTCGATGCGCTGGATGGTGGACCTGTCGACGCCGGCCCGCTCGGCCAGTCGCTCCTGCGTCAGGTTCTCCTGAAGCCGCGCTACACGGACGCGGTCGCCCAGGGCTATCTGAGCTTCACGAATCCATTGATCTTGATCACCTGACACCAGCCCAGGTCAGCTCAACAAGATCAACTTGTCAGCAGCAGAATTGAAGCATCTTGTGATCAATACGGATCGGTCGAGCGAAAGGGCGACCTGTCCATCAACCCACACGGGGTCCGCTGGGACCTCTCAAGAACGTGCCGGGCGTCGGGAGGCTGTGGGGCCATCGCCCGCGACCCGGCACACGACGGCCCCCTCGAGACGCATCGAGGGGGCCGTCGCACACCTGGGCCGACCTGCACGTATCGCCGGATTCCATAGGCGATATTTAGGGGATGAGACTCGCCGAACAGGCTCCGGCAGAGTCCGGCAGACCACCAGCAGATTCCAGGCAAACAACAACGCCCAGACGAGAGACTGGCTCTCACCTGGGCGTTATCCACGAAACCGCTGTTCAACGATGCAGGGGCGGCAGGATTCGAACCTGCGACATCTGGTTTTGGAGACCAGCGCTCTGACCAGCTGAGCTACACCCCTTCGGTGGGACCAACCATGCCATGACGCGCACCAAAGATCCACTCAATTCAGCGGTCAACGGTGGGGAAATTCGGCGTCCGCGCCCGGGTCGGCGGCGACGGCGAGGGTGCGGATCACCTCGGCGGTGCGCGGGTGGTGCGCGGGCCAGTCCACGGCGAGGCCGAGGGCGGTCGGTATCGGTGGCGGCACCGGCCCGCGCGGAGGATCGTGGGCGGTGTGAGCCGTGGAGCCTCCGCACGCGTCCGGGCCGCCCTTCCCCTCCTCCTGGCGGCCCTGCTCCTCGGCCCCGCCCCGCCGGGAGCGGGCGCGGGCCCGGGGCCGGGACCGGACGGCTCAGGCGAGACCGTCTCCCTCTCCGGGGACGCGCCGGGCGAGCGGCTGGACGTGACCCTCACGCAGGTGGTCGACCCGGCGAGCGGCCCCGCGCCCGGCGACACGGACCGGCTGGTCTCCGTACGGCTGCTCCTGGAGAACACCGGGACCGCCGTGTACGAGGACAACCCCGCGCCCGCCGCGCATCTGCTGGACTCCCGGGGCCGGCGCTTCACCGGCCTCAACAGGTCGACCGACGCGGGCGCCGCCTTCCCCGACACCGTGACCCTGAACCCCGGCGACTCGGCGGACGGGTTCGTCACCTTCCGGCTGCCGCGGGACGCGGCCCTCGCCGCGGTCCAGTTCGCGCTGAACCGCGGCCTCGCCCACGACGTCGGGCACTGGAGCCTGTCCTGACCGCTCCCCGCCGCCCACCGGGCCGCCCGGCCGGCCGCAGCCCCCGGCCGATCTCCCCCGCCCCCTTGACCCGCTCTGGTCCAGACCAATAGTTTCCGCATGCACAGCGCACGCGCCCCGGCACCATTCACCGCATCCGCAAAGGAAGCCCATGCGCCGCAGCATGCTCGGCAGGCTGGCCGTCGCCGCCTGCTCCCTCTCCCTGCTGACCGCCTTCGCCCCCGCCCACGAAGACTCCGGCCACGACGGCCAGGGGCACGACCGCTCGTACAAGAGGGTCGGCTACTTCACCCAATGGGGCGTCTACGGGCGCGACTTCCAGGTCCAGGACCTGGAGAAGAACGGCAGCGCGAGCAAGCTCACGCACATCAACTACGCCTTCGGCAACATCAGCGCGGACGGAAAGTGCTTCACCGGCAACATCCCCGGCGAGGCCGACGCCTGGGCGGACTACGTCCGCCCGCTGGACGCGGAGAACTCCGTGGACGGGGTCGCCGACGACTGGGAACAGCCGGTCGCCGGCAACTTCAACCAGCTGCGCGAGCTCAAGGCCAAGCACCCGGGTCTCAAGGTCCTGCTCTCGCTGGGCGGTTGGAGCTGGTCCACGCACTTCTCGGACGCCGCACTCACCCCGGCCTCCCGCAAGGCGCTCGTCGCGTCCTGCATCGACCTGTACATCAAGGGCAACCTCCCGCAGGACGGCACCCGCGGCGGCGCGGGTTCGGCCGCAGGGATCTTCGACGGCATCGACCTGGACTGGGAGTGGCCCGGCTCGGCCGGCGACTCCGACACCACCTACCGCCCCGAGGACAAGAAGAACTTCGCGGCACTGGTCAGTGAGTTCCGCACCCAGCTCGACGCCTACGCGCGCAGCCAGAAGCGGAAGTCCACGTACGAGCTGACCGCCTTCGTCCCGACCGCCCCCGCCAAGATCGACGCGGGCTTCGACGTCCGCCGGATCATGCGCGACCTCGACTTCGTGACCCTCCAGGGCTACGACTTCCACGTCTCCGGGGAGAAGACCACCGCCCAGCAGTCCGCGCTGTACGCCCGCGACGACTTCAGCGTCGACGGAACGGTCGACGCCTGGAAGCGGCGCGGCGCGCCCGCGCACAAGCTGGTGATGGGCATGCCCTTCTACGGACAGGGCTGGACCGGTGTCAGCGGCGGCGGGGACGGCATGGGCCAGCCCGCGACGGGCCCGGCCCCGGCCACCTGGTCGGCCGGGTACGAGGACTACAAGGCACTGAAGAAGTTGGCGGATTCGGGTACCTACAAGGTGTACCGGGACCGTCGCGCCGGCAGCGCCTGGCTGTTCGACGGCACCACCCTGTGGACGTACGACGACCCGCAGGTGCTGCGCACCAAGACCCGCTACATCCGCGAACAGGGCCTCGGCGGCGCGATGTTCTGGTCCCTGGACGCGGACACCGCCGACGGCGAGCTGATGACCGCGGTCGACCAGGGCCTGCGCGGTCACTGACCGGTTCGGTACGCACCGCACGCCGAACCCCCGAACAGCGCCGCCGGGCCGCGGAAATTGACCCGTCCCGGCGGCGCCCCAACCCGTAATCTCCCGCTCATGAGGATCTCGACGGTACGGGCGGTCAACTCGCTCACCACGCGCTGGGCCGGACACGCGGCGACGGACGGCACGGGCACGGTGCTCACGGCGGCGGGGGTCTGGCCGCTGCTGGCCCTGATCGCCGACGGCGCCGACGGCCCCGCCCGCACCGAACTCGCCGAAGCGCTCGGCATATCCGCCGACGAAGCCGCAGAGGCAGCACGGGACCTGCTGGCCGGACTGGACGGCGTACGGGGCCTGCGCGCGGCCACGGGCCTGTGGGCGCGACGGGAACTCCCCCTGGAGGAACGGTGGACGGACCGGCTTCCCGAAGGCACCCGGGGCGTCCTGACCGGCGACGAGGACACCGATCGCAAGACCTTGGACAGTTGGGCATCCGACCGCACCGACGGCCTCATTGAGAAGATGCCGGTCGAGATCGACGAGGACACGCGCTTCGTGCTCGCCTCCGCGCTGACTCTGCGCATGCGGTGGATCCGCCCGTTCGCCTCCTGGGACACGTGGATCGAGGAAGGCCCCTGGTCCGGGGGCCCCGTGCTGGGCCTGAGCCGCAATACGAGCATCCTCGACCGGGTCCGCGTGGCGCAGGCGCCTACCGGCCCGGTGACCCTGCTGGAAGTCGTGGGCGACGGCGGCGTCGACGTCCACCTCGTCCTCGGCGAGCCGCAGGCCACACCGGCCCAGACCCTCCAGGCCGGTATCGCGGCCGTCACCCGGGCGATCCCCTCGACGGGCGCGAGCGCGCTCCCCGAAGGGAACCCGGGGCCGGGCCTGCGCATCGACCGGGTCCGCTCGGAGTCCCCCGAGCACTGGCTGCGCATCGAGACGGTGGCCTTCGAGGTGAAGGCGGAGCACGATCTCCTCGAGCGCGCCGAGTTGTTCGGGCTGCGGACCGCCTCGGACGACCGGCACGGCCACTTCCCGGGCATCAGCACCGATCCCCTGTGTGTCGGCTCGGCCCGCCAGTCGGCCATGGCCCGGTTCCACGCGGAGGGGTTCGAGGCCGCGGCCGTCACCGCGCTCGGCATGGCTGCCGGTTGCGGCATCCCCCGGCTGCGGTACACCGTCCGCCGGGCCCAAGTGGCCTTCCACCGCCCCTTCGGGTTCGTCGCCGTCCACCGGACCTCCCGCCTGGTCCTCGCCGCGGGCTGGGTGGCGGACCCCCTCCCGTACGTGGAGGAGGAATGGGACCACGAGGCGGAGGAAGCGGAGGCCTGGGCGAACGCCGAGCTGGAGGACCGGAGTTGATCCGGTCCGGCTCCGATCGACGCCGTACGCTCCCGTCCATGAGGAACTCGACGGTGGAGGCGGTCAACCGCTTGACGGCCCGCTGGGCGGCGAAGTGGCCGGCGGACACGGCCGAGGGCACGGTGTTCACGGCGGCCGGGGTCTGGCCGCTGCTGGCCGCTCTCGCAGACGGCGCGGACGGACCGGCCCGCGCCGAGCTGGAGCAGGCCCTCGGGATACCCGCGGACACCGCCGCCGGGGCGGCCCGGGAGCTGCTGGCCGCGCTGGACGGCGTACGGGGCCTGCGCGCGGCCACCGGCCTGTGGGCGCGGCGGGACCTCCCCCTGGAGGAGCGGTGGCTGGCCGGGCTCCCGGAGGGGGCCCACGGCACCCTGACCGGCGACGCGGACACCGACCGCGAGGCCCTGGACGGCTGGGCCGCCGAGCACACCGCCGGCCTGATCGGAAGGATGCCGGTCAAGACCGACCGGAGCACGGACCTGGTCCTCGCCTCCGCGCTCGCGCTGCGCCTGAAGTGGGAGAAGCCGTTCACGGAACGGCCCGTCCGGCCGCTGCGGGGCCCGTGGAACGGGCGGGCGCTGCGCGGGCTGACCGTCACCCACGCCTTCCCCGAGCGCGTCCGGGTGGCCCGGGGGCGCTCCGGCCCGGTCACCCTGCTCGCCGTACCCAGCGCGCCCGGCACCTGCGGTGCGGACGTGCACCTGTTGCTCGGTGAGGCCGGGGCCTGCCCGGCGGAGGTGCTGACGACCGGGATCGCCGAAGTCACCGGCGCCCTGGCCTCCTCGACCGCGGCCGAGCTCCCCGACGGCGACGCGGGGCCCGGGCTGTCGCTCCGGACGGTGGACTCGGCGCGGCCCGAGCCCGTGGTGCAGATCGTCACGGTGGCCTTCGAGATCAAGGCGGAGCACGACCTGCTGGAGCACGCCGAACTCTTCGGGCTGCGGTCCGCGGCGGGCGGGGCCGGGCACTTCCCCGGCATCTCCGCGGCTCCGCTGGCCGTCGGTTCGGCCCGCCAGGCGGCCATGGCCCGCTTCCACGCGGAGGGGTTCGAGGGCGCGGCGGTCACCTCCGTCGGCATGCTCCGGGGCGGCGCGCCGCGGAAGCTGCCGTACCGCGTCCGCCGAGCCGAGTTCGAAATCTCCCGGCCCTTCGGCTTCCTCGCCGTCGACCGGAGCTCCGGCCTGGTGCTCTTCGCGGGGTGGGTCACCGACCCGGCTACGCTCACCCGATGACATCCGACAAGATCACCACCACCGGGAGCAGCACGGACGGGGTCTCCGCGGCCGATTCCGGGACCTGGCTGCTCGGCGACCTCGCCGTCCGCCGCATCGGCTTCGGCGCGATGCGGCTCACCCACCTCGCCGACGGCTCCCCCAGCGACCGCGACCGGGTGACGGGCGTGCTCCGGCGGGCGGTCGAGCTGGGCGTCAACCACATCGACACCGCCGCGTTCTACTTCTCCCCGACCCGCTCCGCCAACGAGCTGATCAACCGGGCCCTCGCCCCCTACGCCGACGAGCTGGTGATCACCACCAAGGTCGGTCCGGGCCGCGACGCGTCCGGCGACTGGTGGTGGGCCACGCCCGGGCAGCTGCGCGGGCAGGTCGAGGAGAACCTGCGCCAGCTGGGCCGCGACCACCTGGACGTGGTCAACCTGCGGGTCCCGCGCCAGGCGGAGACCGGTTCGATCGCCGAGCACTTCGGTGCCCTCGCCGAGCTGCGCACGGCCGGGCTGATCCGGCACCTGGGCGTGTCCAACGTACGGCCCGACCACCTCGCCGAGGCACGGGCCATCGCGCCCGTGGTGTGCGTGCAGAACGCGTACGGGATCGACTCCCCGGCCGAGGAACACGCCTTCCTGGACGCCTGCGGGGAGCAGGGGATCGCCTTCGTCCCCTTCTTCGCGATCGCGGGCGCGGGCAAGGAGGCCGGTGTGGTCTCCGAGGACGGTGCGGCCGTACGGGAGCTCGCGCGGGCCCACGGCGTGTCGCCGGCCCAGCTCCGCCTCGCGTGGACGCTGAGCCGGGGCGCGCACGTACTGGCCATCCCGGGCACCGGGAACCCGGACCACCTGGTGGAGAACGTCGCCGCCGGGTCGCTGCGGCTGTCGGCCGAGGAGATCGCGCTGCTCGAAGCGGCGTGACCGTGCCCCGTGTCAGGGCGCCCGTCGCGGAGACGGGCCGCGTTCGGCACGCGTGGCACGGCTCGCCCGCCCGGCGCGGTGGGCGGCGGCCAGGGCGGCCGTCTCGGTGAAGGCGGGTACGCGGCCGGTGCCGCCTCGGCCGGACACCGAGAGGGAGGCGGCCGCCGTTCCGTACGCGACGGCGTCCGCGAGGCTGTCGCCCAGTGCGAGCCGGGCCGTGGTGGTGCCGGTGAAGCAGTCTCCGGCGCCGGTCGCGTCGACGGGGTCCGGATTGACGGGGACGGGAAGGTACCTCGCCCCGGAGCCGCCGTGCCCGCCGCCGTCCGCGCCGCCGGCGTTCCCGTCGGCCAGGAGCAGTTGCCCGGCGCCCGCGGTGACCACGACGCTGCGCGCGCCCAGCGCCCGGTAGCGGGCGGCGGCCTCGGCCGGGTCGTCGGTGCCCACCAGCGCCAGCGCGTCGGCCGGGCAGGAGGTCTTCAGCAGCCCGGTCAGCGGGGCGATGTCGGCCAGGAGTGCGCGGGCCTCGGCCCGACCGGTGAGCCGGGAGCGGAAGTTGGGGTCGTAGGAAAGGTGTCCGCCGGACTCGTGCACGGCCCGCGCGGCGGCCAGTACGGCGTCCCGGCTGCTCGGTGACAGGGCTCCGGTGATGCCACTGGTGACGAGGGCCTTGCAGCCGGTCAGCAACTCCCGCCAGGACTCCACGTGTTCCACGGACAGGGTCGAACCGGCGCTGCCGGTGCGCCAGTACACGAACGCGCGGTCGCCCTCGGTGTCGGAGGAGAGCAGGTAGGCGCCGTTGGGGCGCGGGGAGCGGCGTACGTGGGAGACGTCCACGCCCAGCTCGGCCGCGCGGGCCAGCAGCGGGGCGCCCAGCTCGTCCTCGCCGACGACGGCGAGCAGGGCGGTACGGGCGCCTGCGGCGACGGCGGCGGCCGCGGCGTTGAGGGCGTCGCCCGAGTAGGAGATCCGGGCGGGCGTGCCGTCCACGGCGCCCCGCGGGCCGGTGTCGGCGTGGATCTCGACCAGTACCTCCCCGAGCACCAGGACGTCGTACCCCCCGCTCACGGTCGCCCCTCCGGCTCGGTGCAGGCGGCGCAGCACGGGCGGGCCAGGCCGGCGAAGACGGAGGCCAGTTGGGCCGGGTCGGCCGGCAGGCCGTTTCCTATGCCCACCGCCGAGGCGCCGGCGGCGAGCCATTCGCGGACCTCGTCCGGTGCGATGCCGCCGGTCGGGATGATCAGGGCGTCGGGGAGGACGGCCTTGAGGGAGCGGATGAACCGGGGGCCGCCGACGTGCGCGGGGAAGACCTTGGCCGCGCCGGCGGAACGGGCGGCCCGGGCGATCTCGCCGGGGGTGAAGCCGCCTTCGATGAAGACGGCCCCGCGTGCCGCGGCGACCTCGCGGACCTCGGGAGCCGGGTAGGGAGAGACCAGGAAGGCGGCTCCCGCGCCGAGGGCGGTCTCCGCGTCCTCGGCGGTGGTGACGGTGCCGACGCCGATGAGCGCGGGGCGGCCGTGCGCGTCGGCGAGCGGCGCGGTGCGGGCGACGGCTTCGGCCCAGCCGGGCGTGGAGGTGGTGAGTTCGACGGCGCGGCAGCCGGCGGCGAGCAGGGCGGTGGTGTGCCGGACGGCCTCGTCGGCGTCGGCGTCGCGCAGGACCGGCAACAGGCACTGCGCGGTGATGACCGCGTACGGATGGCAGGACACAGAACCCTCCCGTTGTTCCACGTAGTGGAACTTGGTATCGTGTACCGGAACTCGTGGTGCAGACCTTACCCAGACGGAGATCACGTGGCCATGCCCGAGAAGCACCTGAACGCGGAGCCGGGAGACCCGGAGGCCCTGCGCTCGGATGCCGCGAGCGGCACGCGCGGCGGACGGACCTCGGCGGCGGGCACGGCCCTGGAGAAGTCGATGCGCATCCTGGAGGCGGTCGCCGCACCCGGCGGCCCGCACCGCCTCACCGACGTGGCCACGACGGCCGCGGTGCCCAAGTCGAGCACCTTCCGCATCCTGGCCTCGCTGATCGAGCAGGGCTTCGTACGCTCCGAGGGCGAGAGCCGCTACGGCGCGGGCCCCCGGCTGCGCGCGCTGTCCGCGCTGGTCAGCGGCGGGGAGCCGGCCGGTGTCGAGCAGATCCTGCGCGAGCTCCAGAAGGCCACGGGGCAGGCCGTCCACCTGGCCCTGCACAGCGGGGAGACCATCACCTACATCCGGAAGCTCGAGAGCGACCAGCCGTTCCGGACCGCCTCGCGCATCGGCATGCGGATGCCCCTGCACACGACCGCGATCGGCAAGAGCATCCTGGCCCACCTGCCCGAGGCCGAGGTCCGCCGGCTGGTCGCCGCCACGGGGCTGCCGCGCCGGACACCGAACACGATCACCACCGCGGACGCCCTGGAGGCCGAGCTGGCGGCGGTGCGGGCGCGGGGGTTCGCGCTGGACGACGAGGAGAACGAGTCCACCATCCGCTGTATCGGCGCCCCGGTCCTCGGGCCGACGGGCCGCCCGATCGGCGGCGTCAGCGTCACCACCGTCACCTTCCTGGTCTCCCGCGAGGAGATCGAAACCTACGCGCCCGCCCTGCGCGCGGCCACGCTGGCACTGACCCCGCTGCTCTGAGCCGCCGGGCCGGCAACCGCCGGGGAGGCCACCGGTGATGCCCTACGGGTCCTCGCGCCCGGCCGGCTCCTCGGCGAGCCGGGCCAGCAGCTCGCGGGCGGTCCGCAGGTGCCGGTGCCCGGGTTCCAGGACGCTCCGGGCCCGCACGAGCGCGCCGGTCAGCAGCGCCCGGGCCTCGGCGGTACGGCCTTGGGCGGTCAGGGCCCGGGCCCACTCCAGCCGGGAGTAGAAGACGTGCGGGTGGTCCGCGCCGAGCACCCTGGTCCGGTCGGCGGTCAGCGCGGCCCAGGCCTCGGCCGCCTCGGCGGTGCGCCCGGCGCGGGCGGCCAGCGCCCCCCAGCACCCCCCGATGGCGAGGGTGTGCGGTTAGTCGGGCCCCATCCCCGCGGTGGCCTCCGCCTCCGCGAGCAGCCCCGCCACAACCCGCTCGGTA
>NZ_JBSGXB010000005.1:0-88240 GCF_053609185.1 Streptomyces sp. NPDC054956
GTTTTTTTTTTTTTCCGGGGGGGGGCCGGGCCTTCCGGGGTGGCCGCCCCCCCTCCGCCCCGCCCGGCCCCGTCGGCCCCCCCCCCCCCCCCCGGCCCGGCACGGAAGGACACTCGACACCCGGGACGCCCCCCGGACACCGTCAAAGCCACCCCGACTCGGGGCCCCGCCCCGGGCCGGGGCGGGCGGGCCGTGCCGGTGGCCTGGCCGGCCGGTGGTGTGGGGCTCGGGGGCCTTCCCAGACCCCGGACCCGCTTGCCTGGGCCGCCCGCCATCTCCGCCCGCCGCGCCGCGACCGCGCCTCAAGCGCCGGCGGGGCTGGGATTGGCTGCGCGACCCCGGGCCTCGCATCAATGACTCGACAGCCCGCCGAGATGGCTGCGCACCACCGAGCCCCCGGATCGATGGCCTGGGCCGCCCGCCATCTCCGCCCGCCGCGCCGCGACCGCGCCTCAAGCGCCGGCGGGGCTGGATTGGCCCCGGCCGTGATCGGCCCGGGCCGTGACGGCGTTCGGCCCCCTCCCCCGGGGCCCAAAGCCCCGACTTTTCGCCCTCCGGGCCGGAACCCGCCCCTCCGACCCCGAAAACAGCGGCCACACCCCTACACGTTGATCCCACACCGCCTTGATCCGGCCGCGAGGCTGGGATGCTTGGCTGCGTCAGGGAAACGGGGACGAGTGGACACGGGAGCTGCGAAGTCGTGGAAGACAGGGTGCGTGTGGTCATCGCCGAGGATTCAGTGCTGCTGCGTGAGGGCCTGACCCGGTTGCTGACCGACCGGGGGCATGACGTCGTCGCGGGCGTCGGGGACGCGGAAGCCCTGATCAAGACGGTGGCGGACCTGGCGGCGGAGGACGCGCTGCCGGACGTGGTGGTGGCCGACGTGCGGATGCCGCCGACGCACACCGACGAGGGCGTGCGGGCCGCCGTGCGGCTGCGGCGCGACTACCCCGGCATAGGTGTGCTCGTGCTGTCGCAGTACGTGGAGGAGCAGTACGCCACCGAACTGCTGGCCGGTTCCAGCACCGGGGTGGGGTACCTGCTCAAGGACCGGGTGGCGGAGGTGCGCGAGTTCCTCGACGCCGTCGTGCGCGTGGCCCGGGGCGGTACCGCCCTGGACCCGGAGGTCGTGGCTCAGCTGCTCGGCCGCAGCCGCAAGCAGGACGTGCTCGCCGGGCTGACCCCCCGCGAGCGCGAGGTGCTCGGGCTGATGGCCGAGGGGCGGACCAATTCCGCCGTGGCCAAACAGCTGGTGGTGAGCGACGGGGCGGTGGAGAAGCACGTCAGCAACATCTTCATGAAGCTGGGCCTGTCACCGAGTGACGGGGATCACCGGCGCGTGCTGGCCGTCCTCACCTACCTAAGATCTTGATCAACTGACACTCTGTCAGGTAAGGCAGCCGGATTCGGACAGACCGTCTCACAGGGCGGTCCAGAAAATGAGCATCCAGGGGCAGCAATCCCTACGGACGTAGGGTGGACCTTGGGCAGTGCTCACGCCTCGAAGGAGGTCCAGTTCAGTGACCAGCCAGGTCAGTAGCCCAGCCGAGCAGTCCGACGGGGCCGAAGGCGCGGTCGTCGGCGAGCAGCGGACACCCCCGGGCCCGAACAGTGACAACCCGGATACCAGCGGTGGCGCTGCCACCGCCGGGGGTGACGGCAAGGAAGTGCGCCGACTCGATCGGGTGATCATCCGCTTCGCGGGCGACTCGGGTGACGGGATGCAGCTCACCGGTGACCGCTTCACCTCGGAGACCGCTTCCTTCGGGAACGACCTCTCGACGCTGCCGAACTTCCCCGCCGAGATCAGGGCCCCCGCCGGAACCCTGCCGGGCGTGTCGTCCTTCCAGCTGCACTTCGCCGATCACGACATCCTGACGCCGGGCGACGCCCCGAACGTGCTGGTCGCGATGAACCCGGCCGCGCTGAAGGCGAACATCGCGGACGTGCCGCGCGGCGCGGAGATCATCGTCAACACCGACGAGTTCACCAAGCGCCCCATGGCGAAGGTCGGGTACGAGACCTCCCCGCTGGAGGACGGCTCCCTGGACGCCTACAACGTCCACCCGGTGCCGCTGACCACCCTGACCATCGAGGCGCTGAAGGACTTCGGGCTCTCCCGCAAGGAGGCCGAGCGCAGCAAGAACATGTTCGCGCTGGGCCTGCTGTCCTGGATGTACCACCGGCCCACCGAGGGCACCGAGACGTTCCTGCGGCAGAAGTTCGCGAAGAAGCCGCAGATCGCCGAGGCGAACGTGACCGCCTTCCGGGCCGGCTGGAACTTCGGCGAGACCACCGAGGACTTCGCCGTCTCCTACGAGGTGGCCCCGGCCACCCGGGCCTTCCCCACCGGCACCTACCGCAACATCTCCGGGAACCTGGCCCTGTCCTACGGGCTGATCGCCGCAGGTCAGCAGGCTGATCTCCCCCTCTACCTGGGCTCGTACCCGATCACCCCGGCCTCCGACATCCTGCACGAGCTGAGCAAGCACAAGAACTTCGGCGTGCGGACCTTCCAGGCCGAGGACGAGATCGCGGGCATCGGCGCGGCCCTGGGCGCGGCCTTCGGCGGCGCGCTCGCCGTCACCACCACCTCCGGGCCGGGCGTGGCGCTGAAGTCCGAGACCATCGGCCTGGCGGTCTCGCTGGAGCTGCCGCTGCTGATCGTGGACATCCAGCGCGGCGGGCCCTCGACCGGCCTGCCCACCAAGACCGAGCAGGCCGACCTGCTCCAGGCCATGTACGGGCGCAACGGCGAGGCCCCGGTCCCGATCGTGGCCCCGCGCACCCCGGCGGACTGCTTCGACGCCGCGCTCGACGCGGCCCGGATCGCGCTGACGTACCGGACCCCGGTCTTCCTGCTCTCCGACGGCTACCTCGCCAACGGCTCCGAGCCCTGGCGTATCCCCGACGTGGCGGACCTCCCGGACCTGACCGTGCAGTTCGCCTCCGGCCCCAACCACGAGCTCGCGGACGGCACCGAGGTGTTCTGGCCGTACAAGCGCGATCCGCGGACGCTGGCCCGTCCGTGGGCGGTCCCGGGCACCCCCGGGCTCGAGCACCGCATCGGCGGCATCGAGAAGCAGGACGGCACCGGCAACATCTCCTACGACCCCGCCAACCACGACCTCATGGTCCGCACCCGGCAGGCCAAGATCGACGGCATCGAGGTCCCGGACGTGGAGGTCGACGACCCGGACGGCGCGCGGACCCTGGTGATCGGCTGGGGCTCCACCTACGGCCCGATCACCGCCGCCGTACGCCGGCTGCGGATCGCGGGCCTGCCCATCGCGCAGGCCCACCTGCGCCACCTCAACCCCTTCCCGAGGAATCTGGGCGAGGTCCTGAAGCGTTACGACAAGGTAGTGGTGCCGGAGATGAACCTCGGGCAGCTCGCGACCCTCCTGAGGGCGAAGTACCTGGTCGACGCGCAGTCGTACAACCAGGTGAACGGCATGCCGTTCAAGGCCGAGCAGCTCGCCACGCATCTCAAGGAGGCCATCAATGACTGAGGCGCCCACCCTGCTCTCCCTCGTCCCGAAGGCCGCCGCCAAGCAGTCGATGAAGGACTTCAAGTCGGACCAGGAAGTCCGCTGGTGCCCCGGCTGCGGCGACTACGCGGTCCTCGCCGCCGTCCAGGGCTTCATGCCGGAGCTGGGGCTGGCGAAGGAGAACATCGTCTTCGTCTCGGGCATCGGCTGCTCCTCCCGGTTCCCGTACTACATGAACACCTACGGGATGCACTCCATCCACGGCCGCGCCCCGGCCATCGCCACCGGGCTCGCCTCCTCCCGCCGCGACCTGTCGGTCTGGGTGGTCACGGGTGACGGCGACGCCCTCTCCATCGGCGGAAACCACCTGATCCACGCCCTGCGGCGCAACGTCAACCTCAAGATCCTGCTGTTCAACAACCGGATCTACGGACTGACCAAGGGCCAGTACTCCCCCACCTCCGAGATCGGCAAGATCACCAAGTCCACGCCGATGGGCTCGCTCGACGCGCCCTTCAACCCGGTGTCGCTGGCCATCGGCGCGGAGGCCTCGTTCGTGGCGCGGACGGTGGACTCCGACCGCAAGCACCTCACCGAGGTGCTGCGCGCGGCCGCCGACCACGAGGGCACGGCGCTGGTGGAGATCTACCAGAACTGCAACATCTTCAACGACGGCGCCTTCGAGGTCCTCAAGGACCACGAGCAGGCCCAGGAGGCGGTGATCCGCCTGGAGCAGGGGCAGCCGATCCGCTTCGGCGTCGACAACGCCCAGGGCGTCGTGCGCAACGCGGCCACCGGGGACCTGGAGGTCGTGACGGTGACCCCGGAGAACGAGTCGCGGGTCCTGGTCCACGACGCGTCCTCCGCGTCCCCGACCAACGCGTTCGCGCTCTCCCGGCTGGCGGACCCCGACACGCTGCACCGGACGCCGATCGGCGTCTTCCGCAACGTGCGGCGGCCCGTCTACGACACCCTCATGGCCGAGCAGCTGGAGACGGCCGTGGACCGCAGCGGCAAGGGCGACCTGGGCGCGCTGCTGAGCGGGAACGACACCTGGACCGTCGTCGGCTGATCCGCAGCACCGCGTACCGGCCGAGCCTTCCGCAGCCCGGAGCTCCTCCCGGAGGTCCGGGCTTCGGCGTGTCCGGGGGGCGGTCCCGGCGGCCGAGGACCGCAGCGGCGCACACCGGCCGTTCACGGCAGTGTCATGAGCATCTCGCGCGACGCTGATGACATCCGGCGCGTACGGCGCTACGGTCTTGAGGTTGGCTTGATTACCACTGGAGGTCCCGTGAAGGCGGAGAACGATCAGCGCACGGGTCTGCTCTACGGATTCGGCGCGTACGGGATGTGGGGCGTCGTGCCCCTCTTCTGGCCCCTCCTCCAGCCCTCCGGCGCCGTCGAGATCCTCGCCCACCGCATGGTCTGGTCCCTGGCCGTGGTCGGCCTCGCCCTGCTCGCCCTGCGCCGCTGGGGCTGGATGGCCGAGCTGGTCCGCCGGCCCCGCAAACTCGCGCTCCTCGTGGCCGCCGCCGCCCTGATCAGCGTGAACTGGGGCGTGTACATCTGGGCCGTCAACAACGGCGCGGTGGTCGAGGCCAGCCTCGGCTACTTCATCAACCCGCTGGTCACCATCGCGATCGGCGTGCTGCTCCTCGGCGAGCGGCTGCGCCGCGCGCAGTGGGCGGCGGTCGCCATCGGCGTGGCCGCCGTACTGGTGCTGGCCGTCGGCTACGGGCGTCCGCCGTGGATCTCGCTCGTGCTCGCCTTCTCCTTCGCCGTGTACGGGCTGATCAAGAAGAAGCTCAACATGGGCGGTCTGGAATCGCTGACCGCCGAGACCGTGCTGCTGTTCCTGCCCGCCCTCGGCTACCTGCTGTGGCTGGGCTCGCAGGGGCAGTCCACCTTCGCCGCCCAGGGCCTCGGGCACTCCGCGCTGCTCGCCTCGACCGGTCTGGTCACCGCGATCCCGCTGGTCTGCTTCGGCGCCGCCGCGATCCGGGTGCCGCTGTCCACCCTGGGACTGCTCCAGTACACGGCCCCGGTCTTCCAGTTCGGCCTCGGCGTCCTGTACTTCCACGAGGCCATGCCGCCCGCCCGCTGGGCCGGCTTCTCCCTGGTCTGGGCCGCCCTCTCGATCCTCACCTGGGACGCCCTGCGCACGGCCCGGCGCACCCGCGCCGTCCGCCTCGAATCCCTCCCGGCGGCCGGCCTCCCCCGCACCGGGGGCGCCGCCGCCGTCCGCGCCAGGACCCCGGAGCACGAGCCGGCCTGAGAGGCCCCCGCCGGGCCGCGTCCACAGCCCGCGCAGACACCCGTCGATCCCCGCCCCGGAGTTCCGGAGCGGGGATCGTCCGATTTCCGAACCAACATGACCGGATCGCGTTCTTGACGGACAGTCACACTCTCACCCAACATCAGGCTCGCACTGACGCACGACGCACTGCCGTACCCAGGCGGTAAGCGCCGACGCGCAGGCACGCTCACCCGCGCCACCCGCACGTTCCGCACACATCCCCAGTACGGAATCCCGGAGCCCCCACATGAGCCTGTCCGTTTCCCGGCGTCTGGCCGCCGTGACCGCCATCGCGGTCGCCGGTCTGTTCGCCGCCACCGCCCCCGCCGCGCTCGCCTCGCCGGCCTCGGTCGCCGCGGCGCCGACGCCGCCCGACATCCCGGTCGCCAACGTCAAGGCGCACCTGGCGCAGCTGCAGTCCATAGCCACCGCCAACGGCGGCAACCGCGCGCACGGCAAGGCCGGCTACAAGGCCTCGATCGACTACGTGAAGGCCAAGCTGGACGCGGCCGGTTTCACGACCACCCTGCAGACCTTCACCTCCAGCGGTGCGACCGGCTACAACCTGATCGCCGACTGGCCGGGCGGCGACCCGAACTCGGTCCTGATGTCCGGCTCGCACCTGGACTCGGTGAACGCGGGCCCCGGCATCAACGACAACGGCTCCGGCTCGGCCGCCATCCTGGAGACCGCGCTCGCCGTCTCCCGGGCGCAGCTCCAGCCGACGAAGCACCTGCGCTTCGGCTGGTGGGGCGCGGAAGAGCTCGGCATGATCGGCTCGAAGTACTACGTGAACAACCTGCCGGCGGCCGAGAAGTCGAAGATCTCCGGCTACCTGAACTTCGACATGATCGGCTCGCCGAACCCGGGCTACTTCGTCTACGACGACGACCCGACGATCGAGCAGACCTTCAAGAACTACTACGCGGGCATCGGCGTCTCCACGGAGATCGAGACCGAGGGCGACGGCCGCTCGGACCACGCGCCGTTCAAGAGCGCGGGCATCCCGGTCGGCGGTCTGTTCTCGGGCGCCGACTACACCAAGACGGCGGCCCAGGCCCAGAAGTGGGGCGGCACCTCCGGTCAGGCCTTCGACCGCTGCTACCACGCCTCCTGCGACACCTCGGCGAACATCAACGACACCGCCCTGGACCGCAACTCCGACGCCATCGCCTACGCGATCTGGAACCTGGGCGCGTCCACCCCGGTCCCGCCGGGCCCGTCCTTCGAGAACACGGCGGACGTGAACATCCCGGACTCCCCCGCCGCCGCGGTGAACTCGCCGATCACGGTCTCGGGGGTCACGGGCAACGCCCCGGCCACCACCAAGGTCGACGTGAACATCGTCCACACCTACCGCGGTGACCTGGTGGTCGACCTGGTCGCCCCCGACGGCTCCGTCTACAGCCTGTCCAACCGCAGCGGTGGCAGCGCCGACAACATCGTCCAGTCCTTCACCGTCAACGCGTCCTCCGAGGTCGCCAACGGCGTGTGGAACCTGCGGGTCAAGGACGCCGCGGCGCAGGACGTCGGCTACATCAACAGCTGGAAGATCACCTTCTAGGAACACGGCGCGAGGACACCCCAATTGGTCTAGTCCTCTGGGGCTCCGGTGTGATCTGATGTGATCATGCCGGAGCTCATAGCCGCCCTGTTCGCCCTGCTCGCCCAGGCCGCCGCCGCGATCAACCCCGCACTCCTCGTGCGCGGTCGCCGGCGGCGGAGGCGTCTGTCGGACCACGCCCAGGGCCGCCCCGTCCTCGTCCCGTGCGATCTGCGCGACCGGGAGCTGACCGGCGGCGCCTGGGCCGAGGGCCGCCTGGAGCTGCCGCCCGGCGGGCCGGGCGGGCCGGTCGGGTGGCGCGCGAAGGGGCGTACGGCCACGGCGCGGGCGGCGGACTTCCCGCCGCTGGAGGCCGTCTCCGCCGACGAGATCAGCGTCGCGTTCCGCTCCGAGGACGGCGCCACCGAGCTGCGGATCCACCCGGACGAGGCCCCGATGGTGCTACGCGTCCTGCGCGCCGCCCCGTAGCGAGGCCGGCAGCGGTTCCTGGATGCGGGCGCGCAGTTCCTCCGCGACCGCCTCGACGTCGGCGCGCCCCAGCTTCGCGGCCTCCACCAGATCGCCCAGCTCCTCCGGCGACGGCAGCTGCTTGGCCCCGGCGACGCGCAGGTACGAGCGGGTCGCGGCGGCGGCGTAGAACTCGTTCATCGGGGATTCCAGCGCCGGGCACACCGCGAGGGTGTGCAGAAACGCGGCGGCCCGCCACGCGGTGTCCGGGGCGGGCTGCTCGGGGACCAGGACGAGGTCGTTCTGGTGCCGGGCCACGGCTGCGGCCACTCCGGAGGGATCCCACACGGCGGGATCGGACGGGAGGTGGTGGGCCAGGGCGGTCCAGGCCCACTCCATCGTGATCTTCAATGCCCGAACCGCTCCTGGAAGTAGCCCCAGTGGTCGGCGAACTCCTCGATCCCGGACAGGAAGTTCTTCCGGTCCTCGTCGAGCTCGCGTTCCGTGACTTCGGTGATCAGCGCGGTGACCGTCGTGCCCAGCGCCGCCGCGCGCGCCTTCAGGCGTTCGTGGAACTCTTCTTCCAGGCGGATGGTGACGTGTCTCGACATGCTTTTCACGGTACAGCGGGCTTGCTGTACGCAGGGCGGGAACGGGAGAAGGGTGGGCAGGGACACAATGTCCCCGCCCACCCTCCCGGACGGCCGGCCGCCCGGCCGCGGCTACTCGTCCGCGGTTACTTGTTCGCGTCGGCCGCGCTCACGAGCGCGTCCTTGGTGACCGCTCCGACGTAGACCTTGCCGTCGTCCGTGATCAGCGCGTTGACCACCCGGGTCTTGAAGATCCGGCCCTCGCCGAACTTCCCGGAGACCTTGTCGCCGAGCGCGTCGAGGAACTGCTTGGCCTCCTTGGGGGCCTTGCCGTCCTTCGCCGCGCCTTCGAGGTCCTTCAGGCCGTTGGGTGCGCCGGTCTCGATCCGGGCGATCGTGGTCCAGCCCTCGCCGATCACCTTCAGGTCGCCCTTGCCGGCCCCGGCGCCGCCGGTGATGCCGCTGAGGCCCGGGATGGACTCCAGGGCGCCCAGGCCGCCGTCCTTGTGGTTGCCCTTGCCGTGCTCCGCGCCGCCCTCGTTCACCTTGGCGTCCTTGGGCGGGGTGAAGGCGAAGGTGTCGGCGGCGGGCTTGGCGAAGTCCACCTTGGTGAAGCCGGCGTCCACGATCGGCTTGCCGCCGTCGGTGGACAGGACCTGCACGCGCAGCGGCACACCGTTCTTGGCGTCCACCGCGATCTTCACCGAGGCGACCGTGGAACCGGACGCCTTCGGCTTCAGGACCAGCTGGTAGGCGTCGCGGCCGGCCACCTGGGCGGTGTCGCCGACGCCGACGTCCGTGGTCGGGCCGGCCGCCTTGAGGAGCTCCTGGGCGATCTCCTGCGGGGTGGCGGCGAGCCGGTCGCCGGTCTTGCGCTCGCCCGTCTTGCCCTCCTTGCCGCCCTTGCCCGCGTCGGCCGGGGCCTTCTCGTGGAAGGCCTCCTTGGACTTGGAGTCGTATCCCCAGATGTCGTCGCCGTTGTGGACGAGGCTGTACTCGTCCTTGCCGTCGACGAAGGTGAGCCTCTGCTTGTCCGGGCCGTCGGCGGCCACCCGGAAGGTGTGGGTGCCGCTCGCCAGCTGGGCGACCTTGTCCTGCGGGTCCGCGGAGCCTCCCGTGACGCCGTTTCCGCCGAGCAGCCCGGAGGCGAGGGACGGCAGGCCGAGGTCCGTGCTGATCTTGGCGCTGCCGGACAGCTGCTGCACGTCCGAGGCGGCGATCTTCTCGATGAGCTGCTGGGCCGTCACCTGCGGCAGGTCCGGCCCGCCGGAGTTCGCGAAGGCCGGGACCATCGCGATCGTGCCGGCGACCACACCGAACACCGCGACCGGTACGGCGTACCGAGCGGCCTTGCGGGTCTTTGCGTTCGTTGCCATGTCTGTCTGCCCTACCTCTGTGTGTACGGCGGCGACCTACCCGTCTTGTATGTGGTCGACAAACACGACCACGTCCACCCCTCGCCGCCACTCTCACCCGATCTGGTGGGGATGTGCCTCTATCTGACCAAAGAAAGGGGGTCAGGGGCGTCAGCCCCCGGAGCCAACTGTGCGTACGCCCCAGGGATGACAAGACGACGGCCCGGCATCCCCTACCCGTAGGGGATGCCGGGCCGTGCCTCTGCCATCGGTAAGACCGCGGGTGTCAGCCCGCGCGGTGGACCACCGCGTCGCACAGCTCCACCAGCGCTGCCTTCGCGAAGCACTCCGGCAGCGGGCCCAGCGTGGCCCGCGCCTCCTCCGCGTAACGGATGGTGTCGCGGCGGGCCTGCTCCAGGGCGGGGTGGGCCCGCAGCCGCGACAGCGCCTCGGCGTGGCGGACGTCGTCCGTCAGATCGCCGTCCAGGAGCCGTACGAGGTCCAGGTCGTCCGGGTTGCCGTCGCGGGCGGCCATCTCGCGCAGCCGCAGTACGGGCAGCGTCGGGATGCCCTCGCGCAGGTCGGTGCCCGGGGTCTTGCCGGACTCGTGCGCGTCGGAGGCGATGTCGAGCACGTCGTCGGCGAGCTGGAAGGCGGTGCCGAGCCGCTCGCCGTACTGGGTCAGGATGTCGACGACCGACTCGTCGGCGCCGGACATCAGCGCGCCGAAGCGGCCGGAGACGGCGATCAGCGAACCGGTCTTGCCCGCGATGACGTCGAGGTAGTGCTCGACGGGGTCGCGGCCGTCGCGCGGGCCGGCCGTCTCCAGGATCTGACCCGTCACCAGCCGCTCGAAGGCCTCGGCCTGGATGCGGACGGCCTCGGGTCCGAGGTCCGCCAGGATGTGCGAGGCGCGGGCGAACAGGAAGTCACCCGTGAGGACGGCCACGGAGTTGCCCCAGCGGGCGTTCGCGCTGTCCACGCCGCGGCGCACGTCCGCCTCGTCCATGACGTCGTCGTGGTAGAGCGTCGCCAGGTGGGTGAGCTCCACGACCACGGCCGAGGGCACGATTCCGGGCGCGTAGGGATCGCCGAATCGGGAGGCGAGCATCACCAGCAGCGGCCTGAACCGCTTGCCTCCGGCGCGCACCAGATGCTGCGCGGCCTCGGTGATGAAGGGGACTTCGCTCTTGGTGGCTTCCAGCAGACCCGCCTCGACGGCGGCCAGTCCGGCCTGGACATCGGTCTCAAGAGCCTGGTCCCGCACGCTCAGTCCGAACGGCCCGACGACGGTCACGAGGGGTACTCCTGTCTGCTGACGATCACGTTGACGATCACATGGATTGTCGATGTGTCGCTGCCATCACTCAAGCCAGCGTATCGGGTCTGTTTTCGATCACCCAGGGCGGCTGCCCGGTCACCACCCGAGCAGTGCCCGATGCGCACCGGTATGTTCTTGAGGAGCCGAAACAACCGGAGAATACGTTTTGTCCAGAACTGCGACCGATATAGACGAGCCCGCGGACCCCGAGGCGGACCAGCCGCCGCCCGGCGACGACCACGCCTTCCTCGGACACCCCCGGGGACTGGCCACGCTGTCGGGCCTGGAGGTCTGGGAGCGCTTCTCGTTCCTGGGCATGCAGGCCATCCTCGTCCTCTACTTCGCGGACACGGTGGCCCATGGCGGCCTGGGGATGAACCCCGGCACCGCGGCCTCCGTCTCGGCGGCCTACGGGACCATGGTCTACCTCGTCTCCGTCGCCGGCGGTTGGCTCGCCGACCGGATCCTGGGTTCGTACCGCGCCGTGCTGTGGGGCGGAATCCTGATCGCGTGCGGCCACTACGCCATGGCCGTGCCCACCGCCGCCATGACCTGGGTGGGCCTCGGTCTGATCAGCGCCGGCACCGGCCTGCTCAAGCCGAACGTGGCCAGCATGGTCGGCAAGCTGTACAGGACGGACGACCAGCGGCGCGACGCCGGCTTCGCCCTCTACTACATGGGCATCAACATCGGCGCCTTCGCCGGCCCGCTGATCACCGCCTGGCTCGGCGATCACAAGGGCTGGCACTGGGGCTTCTCGGCCGCCGCCCTCGGCATGACCGCGGGACTGGTCCAGTACGTCCTGGGCCGCCGTCACCTGGCCGGACGCAAGCATTCCGCGGAGTTCGCGCTCGCGCCCGACGCGATGCGCTCCGCAGTGACGAAGATCATTGCCGGTCTCCTGGCCTTCGCCGCCCTCGCCACCCTTCTGGCGGTACTGGGCTGGCTGACGATGGGCCGGTTCGTGGACCTGCTCACCCTGATCTCGGTCATCGCGCCGATCGTCTACTTCGCGGTCATGTTCCGCAGCCCCCGGGTGACCGCCGAGGAGCGGGGGCGACTGCGCCCGTACGTGGTGCTCTTCCTGGCCTCGGTCGCCTTCAACTTCATCCTCTTCCAGGCGTACTCGACGATGATGCTGCTCGCCTCGACGAACGCCCGCACCGAGATCCTCGGCTTCACCTTCCCGGCCGGCTGGTACGCCTCCGCCCTCGGCGCCTTCGAGGTGCTCCTGGCCCCCGTCGTCGCGGCGCTGTGGGTCCGGATGGGCCGCCGCCAGCCGCACGCCTCCAACAAGATCGCCATCGGCGTGATCCTGGGCGGGCTGTCGTTCCTGGTGATGGCCCTGCCGACCTCCGGGCACACCGGGGACACGTACAAGATGGCCGCCTGGTGGATCATCGGCTCCTACCTGCTGCTCGGCCTCGGCGACGTCCTGCTGGAGACCTCCGGCATGTCGGCCACCACGAAGCTCGCCCCCAAGGCGTTCGCCAGTCAGACCATGGCCCTGTGGTTCCTCTCGCTGGCGCTGGCCAACGGCATCCAGGCCCAGGTGGTCAAGGTCTACGGCCAGGTCTCCAACCCGGCCTACTTCGGCGTCAACGGCGCCGTCGCGATCGCGGTGGGGCTGGCAGTGATCGCGCTCGCGCCGTGGCTGAAGCGCACGATGCACCCCGTCCACTGACCGTCCGCCGCCCCCGCCGCCCCCGCTGCCCGTCCGCTGCCCGTCCGCCGAGGTGATTGGTGGTCAAGACCCGATGATCGTCCGTACCGATTTCCCCTACGGAACCACCCGCGAGGATGTCCGGATTCCGATGCGGGACGGCACCGAGCTGTACGCCCGCGTCTGGCGCCCGGTGACCGACGAGCCCGTCCCGGCGCTGCTGGAGTACCTCCCGTACCGGCTGACCGACTGGACCGCGCCGCGCGACTGGCAGCGCCACCCCTGGTACGCGGGCCACGGCTACGCCTCCGTACGGGTCGACGTGCGCGGCCACGGCTGCAGCGGCGGCGACCCCGGCGACGAGTACGACGCCCGGGAACTCGCCGACGGGGTCGCGGTGGTGGAGTGGCTGGCCGCCCAGCCCTGGTGCACGGGGTCCGTGGGCATGTTCGGGATCTCCTGGGGCGGCTTCAACAGCCTGCAGATCGCGGCGCTCGCCCCCGAGGCCCTCAAGGCGGTCGTCACCGTCTGCTCGACCGACGACCGCTTCGACAACGACGTGCACTACATGGGCGGCTCGCTGCTCGCCGTCGACATGCACGCCTGGGCGGCGACCATGCTCGCCTTCTCCTCCCGCCCGCCGGACCCGCTCTACGCGGGCGAGGGCTGGCGCGAGATGTGGCTCTCGCGCCTCGGCGCGGTCGAACCCCTCGTCCACAACTGGCTCGCCCACCAGACCCGCGACGCGTACTGGCGCCACGGTTCCGTGTGCGAGGACTACGGGGCGATCCGGGCCGCCGTGCTCGCGGTGGGCGGCTGGCACGACCCGTACCGGGACACGGTGCTGCGCCTGGTCGCCGCCCTCCCGGCCGACCGGGTGCGCGGGCTGATCGGCCCCTGGTCGCACCAGTACCCCGACCGGGGGCTGCCGCCGGGCCCCGCCATCGGCTTCCTCCAGGAGACCCTGCGCTGGTGGGACCACTGGCTCAAGGGCAAGGACACCGGCGTGATGTCCGAGCCGGCGCTGCGCTCCTGGATCTCCGAGTCGCACCCGCCCGCGACGACGTACGAGACGCTGCCGGGCCGGTGGGTCGGCGACCCGTCCTGGCCCTCCCCGAACGTCGACCCGGTCACCTACGCCTTCCAGGGCGACCCGGTGATCGTGGCCTCCCCGCAGCACACGGGCCTCGACGCGGGCCGCTTCTTCCCCTTCGGCAACGACGCCGACCTGCCGCCGGACCAGCGGGAGGAGGACGCGAAGTCGGCCTGCTTCGAGTTCCCGGTCGGCGACGGCTCCGGACCGGTGGAGATCCTGGGCCGGCCGGTGGTGCGCCTCCGCCTGCGCATGGACGTCCCGTACGGGCAGGTCGTCGCCCGCCTCTGCGACGTGGCTCCGGACGGCTCCTCGACGCTCGTCACCCGGGGCGTGCTGAACCTGTCCGCGCGGCAGGGCCGGGACAAGGCGGTGCCGTGGCCGGTGGGCTCGTACGAGGACGTGGCCTTCGAACTGAACGGCATCGGCCACTCCTTCCCGCCGGGACACCGCATCCGCCTCGCCCTCTCCTCCGCGTACTGGCCGTGGATCTGGCCGCGGGCCGGCTCGGAGCGGGGCTGGATCCTGGACCCGGCGGGCAGCGCGGTGGAACTCCCGGTCCGCGACGCGTCGTCCGACGGGGAGCCCATCCTCTTCGAGGCCCCGGAGCAGTCGGAGCCCCTGGGGGTGTCCTACCCGGAGACCCTGGACGCGCCGCGGCCGGAACGGCTGGTCGTACGGGACGTCGCGCGCGGGGTCTGGCGGCTGGAGGTCGACCCCCGGTACGGCGGGACGCGGGTGTATCCGGACGGGCTGGAGTACAGCGAGGACGCGCAGGAGGTCTACGAGATCCAGGAGTCGGACCCGCTGTCGGCCCGCACCCACTCGACGTGGACCGTACGGCTGCACCGGCCGGAGCTGGGCTGGGACGTCTCCGTGATCACCCGCTCCGAAATCTCGTGCGACGAGGGCGGCTTCGTGACGTCGAACGAGGTCGTCTGCCGCGAGGGCGACGAGGTCCTCTTCCACCGCACGTGGGAGCGGAGACTGCCGCGGGCGGCGGTCTGACCGCGCAGGGGCCGCCCCGGCGGACGATGCGGTCCTCGCGCCCCCGGGCCGCCCGGTGGGCGTGAGGGCCGCCCTCAGCCCTGGTCCTCGCGGCGCAGCGTCAGGTGCACCAGTTGGCCGGCGGAGAGCTTCATCCGCTCCCCCGAGGCGTCGGCATGGAGGTCGAAGCGGCAGGCGTCGACCGTCTGGGAGCCGGGGATCGCCATCCGCAACGTCCGGGGCTCGTCTCCGTCACCGAAGACCCACGTCGCCCGACCCGCCCGGCCGTCGTCCCACGACTGCCACACGCAGACCAGGGCCTGGGCCTCCCGCGACAGCTCGGCCGAATGGTCCGCGTGGATGAGCACGCGCGCACCGCTGCCGTCCTCGGCGATCCATGCCCCTGCCACGTCGGCCTCCTCGAGGCGGGTAGGGCCGGGCCCGGTGCCGGCGAGCCCGTGCACGACCGTCCCCACCACGGCCCCGACGGCCAGCAGCGTGAGGCCGGCCACCCAGAGGAACACGCGCATCGTGTCGCTCAGGGGCACACGTTCCACTCGGTCTGCCACAGGCGTCCTTGTCCGTCAGCCCCCGACCGGCCAGGCCCGGCGGGATGATCATCCGATCGAAGGGGTCATCGTGGCGCCGCCGTCCAAGGCATGTCCAGTACCGGGCCCGGGCGCGCCCGGCCCCCTGGGGCTCCGCCCGTGTGCGGCGTTCGCGGACCCGCGCCGGCGTCCGGTCGCCGCCAAGGTGGCCGGTGGTCTCGGGGCCACGGGGGCCCTGCCCGGCATCGGCGGAGTCGGCCTCTGCCCGGTGTCCGAGTGCGGCTGAAGTGCCTTGACGCCGGGCCCGGCGAGATCCGAAAGGGACCGGCTAGGCGTAAAGCCGTTCCAGGACCACCGCGATGCCGTCCGACTCGTTCGAGAGGGTGATCTCGTCCGCGACCGCCAGCAGTTCGTGGTGGGCGTCGGCCATCGCGACTCCGTGTGCCGACCACGCGAACATCGGGATGTCGTTCGGCATGTCGCCGAAGGCGATCGTCGAGGATCCGGCGACGTCCAGGAGTTCCGCCGCCACCGCCAGGCCGCTCGCCTTGTCGATGCCCGGTGGCTGGAGTTCGACGGTGTGTTCCCCGGCCATGGTGACGTTGACCAGGTCACCGACGACCGACCTGGCCACCGCCGTCAGTTCGTCGTCCGAGAGGCGGGGGTGCTGGAGCAGCACCTTGTTGATGGGGGACGTCCACAGGTCGGACCGCCTCGCCACCGCCACCGTCGGCAGGTGCGGGTGCCACATCCGGTAGCCCGGCCCTATCAGCATCTCCGCGTCGAGGCCCTCCTGGTTGACCGCCGCGAAGACCTCCCCGACCTCCGCTTCGATCTTGCCCAGGGCGACTTCGGCCAGCTCCCGGTCCATGGCCACGGAGTGCAGCAGCAGACCGGCCGCCGCGTCGTAGACCTGCGCTCCCTGTCCGCACACCGCGAGCCCCGTGTATCCGAGGCCGTCCAGGACGTGGCGGACCTGCGGGACGGGGCGGCCTGTCACGATGATGTGGCGGGCGCCGGCCGCGCGGGCGGCCCGGAGCGCCGCGCAGGAGCGGGCCGAGACGGTGTCTCCGGCGCGCAGCAGAGTCCCGTCCAGGTCGGTGGCCACGAGTGCATAGGGGAGGGCGGAAGTCACGCGCTCAAGGATACGGACCCCTTCGGACAAGTCCTACAAATGCCGCCCGAATCCGGCCTCCCGCACGCCCCACCAGCCCCGTAACGTGTCAACCAGCCTCCGGGACACCCCCGGACCGCGTCGAAAGCGAGGCAGCACCCCATGCCCCAGCAGAGCCCCCTCGATGTTCCCGAGGGCGACCCGTTCGGGCCGCACAACCTCCCCTACGGCGTGTTCTCCACCGCCGGGGAGGAGCGGCGCCGGATCGGTGTCCGCATCGGCGGGTACGTGCTCGATGCCGGGGCGGCCGCGGCCGCGCTCGGGTCCCCGTACGCCGGACTGCTCGGACAGCCGACGCTCAACCCGCTGCTCGCCGCGGGCCGCACCGCCTGGCACGACGTGCGCCGGGCGCTGACCGCCTGGGTCACCGACCCCGGCCACCGCGAGACGATCGAGCCGCATCTGCTGCCGCTGGACGGGGTCGTGCTGCACCTCCCGTACGAGGTCGCCGACTACGTCGACTTCTACGCGAGCGAGCACCACGCCACCAACGTCGGCAAGATGTTCCGGCCGGACGGTGACGCCCTCACCCCCAACTGGAAGCACCTGCCCATCGGTTACCACGGCCGGGCGGGAACGATCGTCGTCTCCGGCACCGACGTCGTACGGCCCTCCGGCCAGCGCAAGGCGCCCACCGACCCGGCGCCCGTCTTCGGGCCCTCCGTCAAGCTCGACATCGAGGCCGAGGTCGGCTTCGTCGTCGGCACCCCCTCGGAGCAGGGCCGCCCCGTGGCCCTCGGCGACTTCGAGGAGCACGTCTTCGGGCTGTTCCTGCTCAACGACTGGTCCGCGCGCGACATCCAGGCCTGGGAGTACGTGCCGCTCGGCCCCTTCCTCGGCAAGTCCTTCGCCACCTCCGTCTCCGCCTGGGTCACCCCCCTGGAGGCCCTGGACGCGGCCCGCGTCGCCCCGCCCGCCCGGGACTTCCCGCTCCTGCCCTACCTCGACGACTCCGCCGCCGACCGCCCCGGCGGCTTCGACCTGCGCATCACCGTCTCGATCAACGGGCAGGAGGTGGCGCAGCCGCCGTTCGCCTCCATGTACTGGACCGCCGCCCAGCAGCTCGCCCACATGACCGTCAACGGCGCCTCCCTGCGCACCGGCGACGTGTACGGCTCGGGCACCGTCAGCGGCCCGAGCGTCGAGGAGCGCGGCTCGCTGCTGGAGCTCACCTGGAACGGCCGCGACGCCATCGAGCTCGCCGACGGCAAGCGCACCTTCCTGGAGGACGGGGACACCGTCACCCTCACCGCCTGGGCGCCGGGCACCGACGGCACCCGCGTGGGCCTCGGCGAGGTCACCGGCCGCATCGTGGGCACTCTGTAGTCCACACCTCGGGACGACAGCTGACGGCGGGGTGGCGGATCTTTCCGCCGCCCCGCCGCAGGCGTTCCTGGCGCGGGTGGTGACACGCGGGAACCACCCGTCCGGCCCGAGCGGTCCGCCGCGGACCCCCGTTCGGGGGCATGCCGCGTGCACCGGCCGGGCCGCCCCTGGATGGTGGACGAAAGTCCTCGCACCGTCCGCGACCCCAGGAGTCCACCGTGCCCGCACGTCCCCGCAAGGCCTTCCTGACCTGCGCCGCCGCCGCGTCCATAGCCCTGGCCGCCGCCATACCCGCACACGGTGTCGACGGGCCCGCGCCCGACCCGCGCGACCACCGGGCCATGCGGGACATGGCGACGGCCATCCGGGTGACCGCCAAGTACGCGGACGAGCAGGAGGCGATCAAGGACGGCTACGTCCCGCACGGCGAATCGTGCATGACCAACCCGTTCGGGGCGGGCTCCATGGGCTACCACTACGTCAAGGAGGCCTACTGGGGTTCGACGGACCCGAGCAGGCCGACCGCGCTCCTCTACAGCACCGAGCAGGACGAGCACGGCCGCCGCAAGCTGGAGGCCGTGGAGTGGATGTCCGCCGACCGGGACCAGGACATGAAGACCACCGACGACCGCCCGACCATGTTCGGACTGCCCTTCGACGGGCCCATGCCGGGCCACTGGGCGGGCATGCCCAAGCACTACGACCTCCACCTGTGGGCGTACCGGGACAACCCCGCGGGCCGCTTCCACAACTGGAACACCGCCATGACCTGCCCCGCCAAGGCCACCACCCCGGCCCACCCCCACTGACACACGACGCAGGGCCCGGCCCCCTCGAAGGGGAGCCGGGCCCTGCGCCACGCAACAGCCGGTCAGCGGACGAACGTGCTCGCCTGGCCCGCCAGTTCCAGGAAGTACTGCGGGGCCACACCCAGGACCAGGGTCACCGCGACGCCCACCGCGATCGTCGTCATCGTCAGCGGGGAGGGGACGGCCACGGTCGGGCCGTCCGCCTTCGGCTCGCTGAAGAACATCAGGACGATCACCCGGATGTAGAAGAACGCGGCGATCGCGGACGAGATGACACCGACCACGACCAGCGCTCCCGCGCCGCCCTCCGCCGCCGCCTTGAACACGGCGAACTTGCCGGCGAAGCCGGACGTCAGCGGGATGCCGGCGAAGGCGAGCAGGAAGACCGCGAAGACCGCCGCCGTGAGGGGCGAACGACGGCCCAGGCCCGCCCACTTGGACAGGTGCGTCGCCTCGCCGCCCGCGTCGCGGACCAGGGTGACCACCGCGAAGGCGCCGATCGTCACGAAGGAGTACGCGCCCAGGTAGAAGAGGACGGACTTGACGCCCTCCGCCGAGGTGGCGATCACACCGGCCAGGATGAAGCCGGCGTGCGCGACCGAGGAGTAGGCGAGGAGCCGCTTGACGTCGGTCTGGGTCACGGCGATCACCGCGCCCGCGAGCATCGTGACGATCGCGACGGCCCACATGACCGGCCGCCAGTCCCACCGCAGGCCCGGCAGCACCACGTACAGCAGGCGCAGGAGGGCGCCGAAGGCGGCCACCTTCGTCGCCGCCGCCATGAAGCCGGTGACCGGGGTCGGGGCGCCCTGGTAGACGTCCGGGGTCCACATGTGGAAGGGGACCGCGCCGACCTTGAAGAGCAGGCCCATCAGGATCAGCGCGCCGCCGATCAGCAGCAGCGCGTCGTTGCCCATGGTGTCGGCGAGCGCCGGGTCGACGTTGGTCACGGTGCCGTCGACCACCTCCGCGATGACCGCGTACGAGACGGAGCCCGCGTACCCGTAGAGGAGCGCGATGCCGAAGAGGAGGAATGCGGAGGAGAAGGCGCCGAGCAGGAAGTACTTGACGGCGGCCTCCTGCGACATCAGCCGCTGGCGGCGGGCGACGGCGCAGAGCAGGTACAGCGGGAGGGAGAAGACCTCCAGGGCCACGAACAGCGTCAGCAGGTCGTTGGCCGCGGGGAAGATCAGCATCCCGGAGACGGCGAACAGGGCGAGCGGGAAGACCTCGGTGGTGCTGAAGCCCGCCTTGACGGCGGCCTTCTCGCTCTCGCTGCCCGGTACGGAAGCCGCCTGGGCGGCGAAGGAGTCCACCCGGTTGCCGTGGGCGGCCGGGTCCAGGCGCCGCTCGGCGAAGGTGAAGATCGCGACGACCGAGGCCAGCAGGATGGTGCCCTGCAGGAAGAGCGCCGGGCCGTCGACGGCCACGGCTCCCATGGCCGCGATGTGCGCTTTGGTGCTTCCGTACCCGCCGGCGGCGAGCCCGACGACCGCCGCGAAGGCCGAGGCCAGCGCGGCGACGGCGAGGAACGCCTGGACGTAGTAACGGGACTTGCGCGGTACGAAGGCCTCGACGAGGACTCCGACGACCGCCGCTCCCAGCACGATGAGCGTGGGCGAGAGCTGGGCGTACTCGATGTGCGGTGCCGGGATCTTGTCGATCGGCGCCGCGGCCGCCAGTGTCGGCAGCAGGCTCTGGGCAGCAGTCACGGTGCTCACTTCGCCCCCTCCCCGTTCTTCGCGTGCTCGGCCACGACAGCCACTTCGGGCTTCGGGTCCGTCTGCTTCACGTCCGACATGGTGTGCTCCACCGCCGGGTTGACGATCTCGGTCAGCGGCTTCGGGTAGACGCCCAGCCCGATCAGCAGCACGATCAGCGGGGCGACGACCAGGACCTCCCGCAGGCGCAGGTCCGGCATGGTGCGGACCTCCTCCTTGAGCGGGCCGGTCATGGTGCGCTGGTAGAGGACCAGCGTGTACAGGGCGGCCAGCACGATGCCGAAGGTGGCGACGATGCCGGCGACCGGGTAGCGGGCGAACGTGCCGACCAGGACCAGGAACTCGCTGACGAACGGGGCGAGGCCCGGCAGCGACAGCGTGGCGAGACCGCCGATCAGGAAGGTGCCGGCCAGGACCGGGGCCACCTTCTGCACACCGCCGAAGTCTGCGATGAGCCGCGAGCCGCGCCGCGAGATCAGGAACCCGGCGACCAGCATGAGCGCCGCCGTGGAGAGCCCGTGGTTGACCATGTACAGCGTCGCGCCCGACTGGCCCTGGGAGGTCATCGCGAAGATGCCCAGGATGATGAAGCCGAAGTGCGAGATCGAGGCGTAGGCGACCAGCCGCTTGATGTCCCGCTGCCCGACCGCGACCAGCGCGCCGTAGACGATGCTGATCAGGGCCAGGACGATGATCACCGGCGTGGCCCACTTGCTGGCCTCGGGGAAGAGGCCGAGGCAGAAGCGGAGCATCGCGAAGGTGCCGACCTTGTCGACGACCGCGGTGATCAGGACGGCGACCGGTGAGGTGGCCTCGCCCATCGCGTTCGGCAGCCAGGTGTGCAGCGGCCACAGCGGGGCCTTCACCGCGAAGGCGAAGAAGAACCCGAGGAAGAGCAGCCGCTCGGTGTTGGTCGCCATGTCCAGCGTGCCCGCGGCGCGGGCGGCGGCGATCTCCTGGAGCGAGAAGTTCCCGGCGACCACGTACAGCCCGATGACGGCGGCCAGCATGATCAGGCCGCCGACCAGGTTGTAGAGGAGGAACTTGACCGCCGCGTACGAGCGCTGCGCGGCCGCGTTCTCGTCGGACCCGGAGTGCGCCCGGTCCCCGAAGCCGCCGATGAGGAAGTACATCGGGATGAGCATGGCTTCGAAGAAGATGTAGAAGAGGAAGACGTCGGTGGCCTCGAAGGAGATCACCACCATCGCCTCGACCAGCAGGATCAGGGCGAAGAAGCCCTGCGTCGGCCGCCAGCGGGACGAGTGCGTCTCCAAGGGGTCGGCGTCGTGCCAGCCGGCCCCGATGACGAAGGGGATCAGCAGTGCGGTGAGCGCGATGAGCGCCACCCCGATGCCGTCGACGCCCAGTTCGTAGCGGACCCCGAAGTCGGGGATCCAGGAGTGGGACTCGGTGAGCTGGTAGCGGTCGCCACCGGGCTCGAAGCGGACGGCGACGAGCACGGCCAGGGCCAGGGTCGCCAGGGAGAAGAACAGGGCGAGCCACTTGGCCGCGGTCCGGCGGGCGGCCGGGACGGCCGCCGTCAGGATCGCGCCGACCGCGGGTACCGCGGCCGTCACCGTCAGAAGCGGGAAACTCATCTCACACCGCCCTCATCAGCAGGGTCGCGGCGATCAGGATCGCCGTGCCCCCGAACATCGAGACCGCGTAGCTGCGGGCGTAGCCGTTCTGCAGCTTGCGCAGCCGGCCCGAGAGCCCGCCGACCCCGGCGGCCGTCCCGTTGACCACTCCGTCGACCAGGCTGTGGTCGAGGTAGACGAGGGAGCGGGTCAGGTGCTCCCCGCCGCGGACCAGGACGACGTGGTTGAAGTCGTCCTGCAGCAGGTCCCGTCGGGCCGCCCGGGTGAGGAGCGAGCCGCGCGGGGCGATGACCGGGACGGGCTTCCTGCCGTACATCGCCCAGGCGATGGCGACACCGACGACGAGGACCACCATGGTGGCCAGGGTCACCGTCAGGGCGCTGACCGGCGGGTGGCCGTGCTCGTGTCCGGTGACGGGCTCCAGCCACTTCAGGAACCGGTCGCCGATGCCGAAGATCCCGCCCGCGAACACGGAGCCGAAGGCCAGGACGATCATCGGGATGGTCATGGACTTCGGGGACTCGTGCGGGTGCGGCGCGTGGCCCTCCGCGTCCGGCTGCCAGCGCTGCTCGCCGAAGAAGGTGAGGAGCATGACGCGGGTCATGTAGAACGCGGTGATCGCCGCGCCCAGCAGGGCGACGCCGCCCAGGATCCAGCCCTCGGTGCCGCCCTTCGCGAAGGCCGCCTCGATGATCTTGTCCTTGGAGAAGAAGCCCGACAGGCCCGGGAAGCCGATGATGGCGAGGTAGCCGAGACCGAAGGTGATGAAGGTGACCGGCATGTACCTGCGCAGGCCGCCGTACTTGCGCATGTCGACCTCGTCGTTCATCCCGTGCATCACGGAACCGGCGCCGAGGAAGAGACCCGCCTTGAAGAAGCCGTGCGTGACCAGGTGCATGATCGCGAAGACGTAGCCGATCGGGCCGAGGCCCGCGGCCAGGATCATGTAGCCGATCTGCGACATCGTCGAGCCGGCGAGGGCCTTCTTGATGTCGTCCTTCGCGCAACCGACGATCGCACCGAAGAGGAGCGTGACCGCGCCCACGACGGTGACGGCCACCTGGGCGTCCGGGGCTCCGTTGAAGATGGCGCCCGAGCGGACGATCAGGTACACGCCGGCGGTGACCATGGTCGCCGCGTGGATGAGGGCCGAGACCGGGGTCGGGCCCTCCATCGCGTCGCCGAGCCAGGACTGCAGCGGCACCTGCGCCGACTTGCCGCAGGCGGCGAGCAGCAGCATCAGGGCGATCGCCGTCAGCTTGCCCTCGCCGGCCCCGGACACCGAGCCGAGCACGGGACCGAAGGCGAAGGTTCCGAAGGTGGTGAACATCAGCATGATGGCGATCGAAAGGCCCATGTCGCCGACCCGGTTGACCAGGAAGGCCTTCTTCGCGGCGGTGGCCGCGCTGGGCTTGTGCTGCCAGAAGCCGATCAGGAGGTACGAGGCCAGGCCCACGCCCTCCCAGCCGACGTACAGCAGGAGGTAGTTGTCGGCGATGACCAGGAGCAGCATCGCGGCGACGAAGAGGTTGAGGTATCCGAAGAACCGGCGGCGGCGCTCGTCGTGCTCCATGTACCCGATCGAGTACACGTGGATGAGCGTGCCCACCCCGGAGATCAAGAGGACGAAGGTCATCGACAGCTGGTCGAGCTGGAAGCCGATGTCGGCCTGGAAACCCTCGACCGGGATCCAGCTGAACAGCCGCTGGTGGAAGGTCCGCTCCTCGGCGCCCTTGCCGAGCATCTCGGCGAAGAGGGCCAGGCCGATCCCGAAGGAGACGGCGGCGAGCAGGGTGCCGAGCCAGTGGCCGGCCTTGTCGAGGCGGCGGCCGCCGCAGAGCAGCACCGCCGCTCCGAGCAGGGGCGCTGCTACCAGCAGCGCGATCATGTTCTCCACAGCGACCCCTTACAGCTTCATCAGGCTGGCGTCGTCGACCGAGGCCGAGTGGCGGGTACGGAACAGCGACACGATGATCGCGAGGCCCACCACGACCTCCGCGGCGGCGACGACCATCGTGAAGAACGCGATGATCTGTCCGTCGAGGTTGCCGTGCATCCGCGAGAAGGTGACGAAGGCGAGGTTGCAGGCGTTGAGCATGAGCTCGACGCACATGAACAGCACGATCGCGTTCTTGCGGATGAGGACTCCGGCCGCCCCGATGGTGAACAGCAGCGCGGACAGGTACAGGTAGTTGACCGGGTTCACTTCGAGGCCTCCTCACGGCCGAGCCGCTCGGACGACCGCTGCTCCAGCGCCTTCAGGTCGTCCAGCGCCTGGCTGGAGACGTCCCTGATCTGGCCGCGGGCGCGCAGCGTCTGGTTGATGGTGAGCTCGGAGGGGGTGCCGTCCGGCAGCAGGCCCGCGACGTCCACGGCGTTGTGCCGGGCGTAGACGCCGGGTGCGGGCAGCGGCGGGAGCTGTACGCCCTCGCGTACGCGGCGCTCGGCGAGCTCGCGCTGGGTGGCGGCGCGCTCGGTGCGCTCGCGGTGGGTGAGCACCATCGCGCCGACGGCCGCCGTGATCAGCAGGGCGCCGGTGATTTCGAAGGCGAACACGTACTTGGTGAAGATGAGCGTGGCCAGGCCTTCGACGTGCCCGCCGGAGTTGATCCGGCCCAGTCCGTTGAAGTGGGTGAGCCGGGCGTTGCCGATGCCGGCGATCAGCAGGATCCCGAAGCCGAGTCCGCACAGGGCGGCCAGCCAGCGCTGCCCCTTGATGGTCTCGCTCAGGGAGTCCGCGGCGGTGACGCCGACGAGCATGACCACGAAGAGGAACAGCATCATGATCGCGCCGGTGTAGACGACGACCTGGACGATGCCGAGGAAGTAGGCCCCGTTGGCGAGGTAGAAGACCGCCAGGATGATCATCGTGCCGGCCAGGCTCAGGGCACTGTGCACGGCCTTCTTCATCAGGATCGTGGACAGCGCGCCGATGACGGCGACCGTGGCGAGGACCCAGAACTGCACCGCCTCACCGGCGGAGGTGACCGTGGCGGCCGCGGCGATGGCGCTCACGCCCCCACCCCCTCGGAGGCGTCCCGGGAGGCGTCCTCGGAGGCGGTCTCGCCCTTCGACACGGCGACCTGGCGGACCGTACCGGGAGCCGCCCCGGTCACCAGCCCGCGGTAGTAGTCGGTGTCGTCGGTGCCCGGGAAGATCGAGTGCGGAGCCTCGACCATGCCCTCGGTGAGACCGGCGAGCAGCTGCTCCTTGGTGTAGATGAGCGATTCGCGGCTGGAGTCGGCCAGTTCGAACTCGTTCGTCATGGTCAGGGCCCTGGTCGGGCACGCCTCGACGCACAGCCCGCACAGGATGCAGCGGGCGTAGTTGATCTGGTAGACCCGGCCGTACCGCTCACCCGGGGAGTAGCGCTCCTCCTCGGTGTTGTCCGCTCCCTCGACGTAGATCGCGTCGGCGGGACAGGCCCAGGCGCAGAGCTCGCACCCGATGCACTTCTCCAGACCGTCCGGGTGGCGGTTGAGCTGGTGCCTCCCGTGGAAGCGCGGAGCGGTGGTCTTGTGCTGCTCCGGGTACTGCTCGGTGAGGCGCTTCTTGAACATGGCCTTGAAGGTCACGCCGAAGCCGGCCACCGGGTTCTGCCACTTCTCGCCCTGGTCGGCGTCAGACTTGTCAGACATTCTCAGCACCCTCCTCTCGGTCACTGTCAGTATTCGCCGCGCCACTGACAATGAGCTCCCGCTCACTGCGAGGCCGCCTGCGCGGTACGGGTGCCAGGTGCTGGCCGGGCTTGGGCGGTACGGGGAACCCGCCCGCCAGCGGGTCGAAGGGAGCCTCGGCCGCCGCCTGTTCGGCGTCCGCGAGGGCCGCCTTCTCCTTCTTGTCGCGGAAGAGGTCCACGACGAAGGACAGCAGCAGGATCGCGATGACCGCGCCGCCGACGTAGAGCACGATCTCCTGGAAGTCGTAGTTCTCGTTGCGCAGCGCCCGGACGGTGGCGACCAGCATCAGCCAGACCACGGAGACCGGGATCAGCACCTTCCAGCCGAGCTTCATCAGCTGGTCGTAGCGCACGCGCGGGAGCGTGCCGCGCAGCCAGATGAAGAAGAACAGCAGCAGCTGGACCTTGAGGACGAACCAGAGCATCGGCCACCAGCCGTGGTTGGCGCCCTCCCAGTACGTGGAGATCGGCGCCGGGGCCCGCCAGCCGCCCAGGAACAGGGTGACCGAGACCGCCGAGACGGTGACCATGTTGACGTACTCGGCCAGCATGAACAGCGCGAACTTGATGGAGGAGTACTCGGTGTTGAAGCCGCCGACGAGGTCGCCCTCGGACTCCGGCATGTCGAAGGGGGCGCGGTTCGTCTCGCCGACCATCGTGATGACGTAGATGATGAAGGAGACCGGCAGCAGGATGATGTACCAGCGGTCCGCCTGCGCCTCCACGATCTTCGAGGTCGACATCGACCCGGAGTAGAGGAAGACCGAGGCGAAGGCCGCGCCCATCGCGATCTCGTACGAGATCATCTGCGCGCAGGAGCGCAGGCCGCCCAGGAGCGGGTAGGTCGAGCCCGAGGACCAGCCCGCGAGCACGATGCCGTAGATGCCGACCGAGGCCACCGCGAGGATGTAGAGCATCGCGATCGGCAGGTCGGTCAGCTGCATCGTGGTGCGCTGGCCGAAGATGGAGACCTCGTTGCCCGAGGGGCCGAAGGGGATCACCGCGATGGCCATGAAGGCCGGGATCGCCGCGATGATCGGGGCCAGGACGTAGACGACCTTGTCCGCCCGCTTGACGATGAGGTCTTCCTTCAGCATGAGCTTCACGCCGTCGGCGAGCGACTGGAGCATGCCCCAGGGGCCGTGCCGGTTGGGGCCGATGCGCAGCTGCATCCAGGCGACGACCTTGCGCTCCCACACGATGGAGAAGAGCACGGTCACCATCAGGAAGGCGAAGCAGAACACCGCCTTGACGACGACGAGCCACCAGACGTCCCTGCCGAACAGGGAGAGGTCTTCGGCGGCGATCTGAACGGTGTTCACGCGCCCACCTCCGCAGGGGAGTCGCTGGTGTCGGCGGGGGTGGCCGGGCCGATGCGGACCAGCGCCCCCGGGCGTGCCCCGGTGTCGGCGAGGACCCCGGAGCCGGTGGAGTTCAGCGGGAGCCAGACCACCCGGTCGGGCATGTCGGTGACCCGCAGCGGCAGTTCCACGGAGCCGGCCGGGCCGGTCACCGCGAGGACGTCGCCGTTCTTGACGCCCGTCTCGGCGGCCGTGGCGGCCGACAGTCGGGCGCTGGCCTCGTGGCGGGTGCCGGCCAGGGCCTCGTCGCCCTCCTGCAGCAGACCCTGGTCGAGGAGGAGCCGGTGGCCCGCGAGGACCGCCTCGCCCGCACCCGGCCGGGGCAGCGGCGCGGTGTCCGCGTGCTGTTCGGCGGCGCGCTCCCCGGCCCACTGGCCGAGCGCGTCCAGCTCCCGGCGCACGGCGTGCACGTCGGGCAGCGCGATCGGCCGGTCGGCCGCGTCGGCCAGCATGTGCAGTACGCGGGAGTCGGCGGGGGCGAGCCGACGGGTCATCTGCTCGGGCTTGAGCGCGGCCTCGAACGGCCGGACCCTGCCTTCCCAGTTGATGAACGCGCCCGGCTTCTCGGCGACGGCCGCGACGGGCAGGACCACGTCCGCGTGGTCGGTGACCTCGCTGGGCCGCAGTTCCAGCGAGACCACGAAGGCCTCCTGGAGCGCGACCCGGGCGCGGGCCGGGTCCGGCAGGTCGGCGAGCTCGACGCCCGCGACCAGCAGGGCGGACAGTTCGCGTCCGGCGGCGGCCTCGACGATCTGGCCGGTGTCGCGGCCGTAGCGGTGCGGCAGCTCGTCCAGGCCCCAGGCGGCGGCGACCTCGTCGCGGGCCCGCGGGTCGGTGGCCGGGCGGGCGCCCGGCAGCAGGGACGGCAGCGCGCCCGCCTCGACGGCGGCCCGCTCTCCGGCCCGGCGCGGGATCCACACCAGGGCGGCGCCCGTGGCCGCGGCGGCCCGTACGGCGGCGGTCAGCGCGCCGGGCACGCCCGCGAGGCGCTCCCCCACGACGATGACCGCGCCGGGCAGCCGCAGCGCTTCGGCGGCCTCGGAGCCGCCCGCTTCCAACCCGGTACGGGAGGCCAGCGCGGCCAGCCACTCGGGCTCGGTGCCGGGGGCGGCGGCCAGCAGGGTGCCGCCCGCCTTCTCCAGGCCGCGCGTGGCGAACGGGGCGAGGGCGAAGGTCCGCTGCTTGTGCTTGCGGTGGGCCTTGCGCAGCCGCAGGAAGACTCCGGGGGCCTCTTCCTCGGCCTCGATGCCGACGAGGAGGACGGCCGGGGCCGCCTCCAGCGAGGCGTTGGTGACGCCGCGGCCGTCGAGGTCCTTGCCGGTGCCGGCGACGGAGGAGGCCAGGAACTCGGCCTCCTCGGCGCTGTGCACCCGGGCCCGGAAGTCGATGTCGTTGGTGTCGAGCACGACCCGGGCGAACTTGGCGTAGGCGTACGCGTCCTCGACGGTGAGCCGGCCGCCGGTCAGCACCCCGGCCCGGCCGCGCGCGGCGGCCAGTCCGTTCGCCGCGGCTTCCAGCGCCTCGGGCCAGCTGGCCGGGGCGAGGACCCCGTCGCTGCCGCGCACCAGCGGGGTGGTGAGCCGGTCGGGGCGCTGCGCGTAGCGGAACCCGAAGCGGCCCTTGTCGCAGATCCACTCCTCGTTGACCTCGGGGTCCTCCGCGGCCATGCGGCGCAGCACCTTGCCGCGCCGGTGGTCGGTGCGGGTCGCGCAGCCGCCCGCGCAGTGCTCGCACACGCTCGGGGAGGAGACGAGGTCGAAGGGGCGGGAGCGGAACCGGTAGGCCGCCGAGGTGAGGGCGCCGACCGGGCAGATCTGGATGGTGTTGCCCGAGAAGTACGACTCGAAGGGGTCGCCCTCGCCGGTGCCGACCTGCTGGAGCGCGCCGCGTTCCAGGAGCTCGATCATCGGGTCGCCGGCGATCTCGTTGGAGAAGCGGGTGCAGCGCGCGCACAGCACGCACCGTTCGCGGTCCAGCAGCACCTGGGTGGAGATCGGGACCGGCTTCTCGTACGTGCGCTTCTTGCCCTCGAAACGCGATTCTGCGTTGCCGTGCGACATCGCCTGGTTCTGCAGCGGGCACTCGCCGCCCTTGTCGCAGACCGGGCAGTCCAGCGGGTGGTTGATGAGCAGCAGCTCCATCACCCCGCGCTGGGCCTTGTCGGCGACCTCGGAGGTCAGCTGGGTCTTGACGACCATGCCGTCGGTGCAGGTGATGGTGCAGGAGGCCATCGGCTTGCGCTGGCCCTCGACCTCGACGATGCACTGGCGACAGGCGCCGGCCGGGGAGAGGAGGGGGTGGTCGCAGAACCGGGGGATCTCGATGCCGAGCTGTTCGGCGGCCCGGATGACCAGGGTCCCCTTGGGCACGGACAGTTCGATGCCGTCGATGGTCAGCGAGACCGTGTTCTCCGGCGGGACCGCTGCCGCACCGCCGCCGGAGGCTGCGCTGGTGGTCACGGTCATGCGGTCACCTCCGTGTCGGCCCAGAGGGTCGACTTCTTGGGGTCGAAGGGGCAGCCCTTGCCCGTGATGTGCTGCTCGTACTCCTCGCGGAAGTACTTGAGCGAGGAGAAGATGGGGCTGGCGGCACCGTCGCCGAGCGCGCAGAACGACTTGCCGTTGATGTTGTCGGCGATGTCGTTGAGCTTGTCGAGGTCGGACATGACGCCCTTGCCGGCCTCGATGTCGCGGAGCAGCTGGACCAGCCAGTACGTGCCTTCGCGGCAGGGCGTGCACTTGCCGCAGGACTCGTGGGCGTAGAACTCGGTCCAGCGGGTCACCGCCCGCACCACGCAGGTCGTCTCGTCGAAGCACTGCAGGGCCTTGGTGCCGAGCATGGAACCGGCCGCGCCGACGCCCTCGTAGTCCAGCGGGACGTCGAGGTGCTCGTCCGTGAACATGGGGGTGGAGGAGCCGCCCGGGGTCCAGAACTTCAGCCGGTGCCCGGGCCGCATGCCGCCGCTCATGTCGAGCAGCTGGCGCAGGGTGATGCCGAGCGGGGCCTCGTACTGGCCGGGGCCGACGACGTGGCCCGAGAGCGAGTACAGCGTGAAGCCGGGGGACTTCTCGGTCCCCATCGCCTTGAACCAGTCCTTGCCCTTGTTCAGGATCGCGGGAACCGAGGCGATGGACTCCACGTTGTTCACGACAGTGGGGCAGGCGTAGAGCCCCTCGACGGCAGGGAAGGGAGGACGCAGCCGGGGCTGACCGCGCCGGCCTTCGAGGGAGTCCAGGAGGGCCGTTTCCTCGCCGCAGATGTACGCGCCCGCCCCCGCGTGCACGGTGATGTCGAGGTTGAGCCCGCTCCCCAGGATGTCCTTGCCGAGATAGCCGGCCTCGTACGCCTCGCGCACCGCCTCGTGCAGGCGCCGCAGTACCGGCACGACCTCGCCGCGCAGGTAGATGAAGGCGTGCTCCGAGCGGATCGCGTAGCAGGCGATGATCATTCCCTCGATGAGGGAATGCGGGTTGGCGAAGAGGAGGGGGATGTCCTTGCAGGTTCCCGGCTCCGACTCGTCCGCGTTCACGACGAGGTAGTGCGGCTTTCCGTCGCCCTGCGGAATGAACTGCCATTTCATCCCCGTGGGGAAGCCTGCGCCTCCGCGTCCGCGCAGACCCGAGTCCTTGACGTAGGCGATCACTTCGTCCGGAGTCATCGCGAGCGCCTTGCGCAGGCCCTCGTACCCCTCGTGGCGCCGGTAGGTCTCCAGCGTCCACGAGTTCGGCTCGTCCCAGAACGCCGACAGCACCGGTGCCAGCAGCTTTTCCGGGCTGGTTCCGTTTTCGTGCATCTCAGCGGTCACCGTCATCACTCCCCCTCCTCGGTCGCGGTCTCGGCACGCGGGTGCACGACCTTGCCGAGCTGCGGGGACTCGCCGCGCGCGATGCGCAGCCCGATCAGCGAGGCGGGGCCGGCGCCGCCGCTCGCCTCGACGGCGCCCGCGCGCTCGTCCGGGAAGCCCGCCAGGATCCGGGCGGTCTCCTTGTACGTGCACAGCGGTGCGCCCCGGGTCGGCTCGACCGGGCGGCCGGCCAGCAGGTCGTCCACCATGGCCTTGGCGGACTCGGGGGTCTGGTTGTCGAAGAACTCCCAGTTGACCATCACCACGGGGGCGTAGTCGCAGGCCGCGTTGCACTCGATGTGCTCGAGGGTGACCTTGCCGTCGGGGGTGGTCTCGTTGTTGCCGACCCCGAGGTGTTCCTTGAGTTCGTCGAAGATGGCGTCGCCGCCCATGACCGCGCACAGGGTGTTCGTACAGACGCCGACCTGGTAGTCGCCCGAGGGCTTGCGCCGGTACATCGTGTAGAAGGTGGCGACCGCCGTGACCTCGGCGGTCGTCAGGCCCAGCACCTCGGCGCAGAACCGGATGCCGGTGCGCGAGACGTAGCCCTCCTCCGACTGGACGAGGTGGAGCAGCGGCAGCAGCGCGGAGCGGCTGTCGGGGTAGCGGGCGACGACCTCGGCGGCGTCGGCCGCCAGCCGCTCGCGCACCTCGGCCGGGTAGTCGGGGGCGGGCAGCTGGGGCATGCCCAGGCTGACATCGGAAGTCATCGGTCGACGCCTCCCATCACGGGGTCGATGGAGGCGACGGCGACGATGACGTCGGCGACCTGGCCGCCCTCGCACATCGCGGCCATGGCCTGCAGGTTGGTGAAGGACGGGTCGCGGAAGTGGACCCGGTAGGGGCGGGTGCCGCCGTCGGAGACCACGTGGACGCCGAGTTCGCCCTTGGGCGATTCGACGGCCGCGTAGGCCTGCCCGGCCGGCACCCGGAAGCCCTCGGTCACCAGCTTGAAGTGGTGGATGAGGGCCTCCATGGAGGTGCCCATGATGTTCCTGATGTGGTCGAGCGAGTTGCCGAGTCCGTCCGGGCCCATCGCGAGCTGTGCGGGCCAGGCGATCTTCTTGTCGGCGACCATGACCGGGCCCGGCTCCAGCCGGTCCAGGCACTGCTCGACGATCCGCAGGGACTGGCGCATCTCCTCCAGGCGGATCAGGAAGCGCCCGTAGGAGTCGCAGGACTCGGTGGTCGGCACGTCGAACTCGTAGTTCTCGTAGCCGCAGTACGGGTCCGACTTGCGCAGGTCGTGCGGCAGGCCGGCGGAGCGCAGGATCGGGCCGGTGGCGCCGAGCGCCATGCAGCCGGTGAGGTCGAGGTAGCCGACGTCCTGCATGCGGGCCTTGAAGATGGGGTTGCCGGTGGCGAGCTTGTCGTACTCCGGCAGGTTCTTCTTCATGGTCTTGACGAACTCGCGGAGCTGGTCGACCGCGCCCGGGGGCAGGTCCTGCGCGAGGCCGCCGGGGCGGACGAACGCGTGGTTCATGCGCAGTCCGGTGATGAGCTCGAAGATGTCGAGGATCAGCTCGCGGTCGCGGAACCCGTAGATCATGATCGTCGTCGCGCCGAGCTCCATGCCGCCGGTGGCGATGCACACCAGGTGGGAGGAGAGCCGGTTGAGCTCCATCAGCAGGACGCGGATGACGGTGGCGCGGTCCGGGATCTGATCGGTGATGCCGAGCAGCTTCTCGACGCCCAGGCAGTACGCCGTCTCGTTGAAGAACGGCGTCAGGTAGTCCATGCGCGTGACGAAGGTGGTGCCCTGCGTCCAGTTCCGGAACTCGAGGTTCTTCTCGATGCCGGTGTGGAGGTAGCCGATGCCGCAGCGGGCCTCGGTGACCGTCTCGCCGTCGATCTCCAGGATCAGGCGGAGCACTCCGTGGGTGGACGGGTGCTGCGGACCCATGTTGACCACGATGCGCTCGTCGTCGGCACGGGCCGCGGACTGGACGATCTCGTCCCAGTCGCCGCCGGTGACGGTGTAGACGGTGCCCTCGGTCGTCTCGCGGGCGGAGGCGTGGTTCGACTCTTTCTGGGTGTTCATCAGCTGTACGACCTCCGCTGGTCAGGAGCCGGGATCTGGGCGCCCTTGTACTCGATCGCGATGCCGCCGAGCGGGTAGTCCTTGCGCTGCGGGAAGCCCTGCCAGTCGTCCGGCATCATGATCCGGGTGAGGGCCGGGTGCCCGTCGAAGACCAGCCCGAAGAAGTCGTACGTCTCGCGCTCGTGCCAGTCGTTGGTCGGGTAGACCGGGACGATCGAGGGCACGTGCGGATCGGCGTCCGGCGCGGACACCTCCAGCCGCACGATCCGCCCGTGGGTGAGCGAGCGCAGGTGGTAGACGGCGTGCAGCTCGCGGCCCTTGTCTCCGGGGAAGTGCACTCCGCTGACGCCGGTACAGAGCTCGAAGCGCAGGGCCGGGTCGTCGCGCAGGGTCCTCGCCACGAGGAGGAGGTGCTCGCGGGCGATGTGGAGGGTCAGTTCCGCCCGGTCGACGACGACCTTCTCGATCGCGTTCTCCGGTACGAGGCCCTGCTCCTCCAGCGCGCCCTCCAGCTCGTCGACGACCTCGTCGAAGTACGAACCGTACGGGCGGGCGCTCTCGCCGGGCAGCGCCACGGTGCGCACGAGGCCGCCGTAGCCGCTGGTGTCGCCGCCGCTCGCGGCGCCGAACATGCCCTTGCGGACGCCGATCACCTCGGGGCCGGCGACGCCGCGGGGCGCGGGCACGTTGTTGCCGTTGCCGGCAGGGGGGCCGTTCTCCACGGCCGGTTCGTCGCTCACCGCAGGAGCCCCTTCATCTCAATGGTGGGGAGCGCCTTGAGGGCCGCCTCCTCCGCCTCGCGGGCCGCCTCTTCCCGGTTCACGCCGAGCTTCGATCCCTGGATCTTCTGGTGGAGCTTGAGGATCGCGTCCATCAGCATCTCGGGACGGGGCGGGCAGCCGGGCAGGTAGATGTCCACCGGAACGATGTGGTCAACGCCCTGGACGATCGCGTAGTTATTGAACATTCCGCCCGAAGACGCACAAACACCCATAGAGATGACCCACTTGGGAGCGGGCATCTGGTCGTACACCTGCCGCAGCACCGGCGCCATCTTCTGACTGACCCGGCCCGCCACGATCATCAGGTCGGCCTGCCGCGGGGATCCGCGGAAGACCTCCATGCCGAAGCGGGCCAGGTCGTACCGGCCCGCTCCGGTGGTCATCATCTCGATGGCGCAGCAGGCCAGGCCGAAGGTCGCGGGGAAGACGGATGACTTGCGCACCCATCCCGCGGCCTGTTCGACGGTGGTCAGCAGAAAGCCGCTCGGCAGCTTCTCTTCCAGTCCCATGGAAATTCAGCCCCTCAGTCCCATTCCAGGCCGCCGCGGCGCCACACGTAGGCGTAGGCGACGAAGACGGTGAGCACGAAGAGGAGCATCTCGACGAGCCCGAAGATCCCCAGCGAGTCGAAGGTGACCGCCCAGGGGTAGAGGAAGACAACCTCGATGTCGAAGACGATGAAGAGCATCGCCGTCAGGTAGTACTTGATGGGGAAGCGGCCGCCGCCGGCCGGCATGGGAGTGGGCTCGATGCCGCACTCGTAAGCTTCAAGTTTTGCCCGGTTGTACCGTTTTGGGCCGATCAGCGTGGCCATGACCACGGAGAAGATCGCAAACCCTGCGCCGAGGGCGCCGAGCACGAGGATGGGCGCGTACGCATTCACGCTCCTCGCTCCTTCCAGTCGTCCTTGACCGTTGGACCGCTGTGCCGGCGCCGAGCGCCCCGCCTCGCGAAGATCGTGCTGTGTTCGAGCACTTGCATGTGAGGCAGTTCACAAGCCGGACTGGTGCGCATCTTATGCCTGCTCGTCTGTGATCTGCGACACGGGTTACAACAACGAGTTTGTGATCTCCACCACCTGACGAACGATCATGAAGTCCGATGAGTGGTGATCTTCATACGCGAAGCATCCACATGATCACCAAAGGTGACATCCGGCCATGTAGATGCAGGTGGAAGGCCTGCCGCACTATCAAACCGTGGCCGCTGCACGCAAATTGGCGACACGATGCCCGTGGTGATAAAGGGATCGGCATCGCCCGCCCGGGGGATGCCCCGCGTACGGGAGTGGACGCGTGCACGCGTTCACTAAGTCGGGGCGGCCGGCGCCGGCGGCGCGATCCCGATCGGCCTCCGGGCCGACCCCGATCCGGCCGCCGACCCTGCGGCAAGTTCACGGTCAGGTCACAGCCCGGGCACAGCGTCCGCATCGCGTGACACTTCTGTGACCTGTGCCACTCCGGATTCGCGGCCGCGAAAGGGGGCTTGGCCAACTGTCCGGGTGGATGGTAGGCCAAGGATCAATTCGGACTTATTGCGGAAAACCCATGATCACAGCCTTGCGGCGAGGTGTCCGATTGGCCCGTTACGGCGTCAATAAGGAGTCCGACGCGCCCGGTTAGCACCCTTCGCGCACAACTGTGGCGCAGACCACGTTTCTTGAAGGGAACCGCAACGCCCTGATAGCGGTTGTACCCATGTCCCTTACCGCTCACATACCCAGCCACCGGAAGCCCCGCCGCAGCGCCTCGAAGCTCGCGGTCCGCGCCGGAGTTGCCGGTGGCGTCCTCAGCACCCTGGCCATGGCCGGCACGGCGAGCGCCACCCCCTCCGCCGAGCCCGTCCACGAGACCACTCTCGAAATGCCGGTCCTCAACCTGGACCTGAGCGCCGAGGTCTCCTCCGCGGTCACCAAGGCCGCCGAGAACACCCGCGCCGCCGCCGTCGAGGGCGAGCTCAACGCCCTGGAGGAGAGCGCCCGCACCGGCGCCGCCGCCGAGGCGAAGCAGGCCAAGGCCGACGCCCAGCAGAAGGCCGACGCCGAGCAGAAGGAGAAGGAGGAGGCGGACCGCAAGGCCGAGGCCGAGCGTGCCAGCCGCAGCGCCTCCCGCACCTCGCTCGAAGGCAAGTCCGCCTCCGCCGGGGGCTCCTCGCAGGGCGAGGGCACCGTCACCGCCCCGGCGACCGGTTCCGCCGCCGCGATCGTGAACTTCGCCCGCGCGCAGGTCGGCAAGGCCTACGTCATGGGTGGCACCGGCCCGTCCTCGTTCGACTGCTCGGGCCTCGTCCAGGCCGCGTACCGCCAGGCCGGCATCAGCCTGCCGCGCATGTCCCAGGCGCAGTCCTCGGCCGGCACCTCGGTGTCGCTGAGCGCCCTGCAGCCGGGCGACGTCCTGTACTGGGGCTCCAAGGGCAGCGCCTACCACGTCGCGATCTACGTGGGCGGCGGCAAGTTCGTCGGCGCGCAGAACTCCAGCACGGGCATCGTCGAGCGCTCCCTGAGCTACGACAAGCCGACCGGCGCCGTCCGCATCCTCTGATCCGTCTCCGGGGTTCCCGGCCCTCGGGCCGTGTTTTCGCCCCGGATTCCCCCGGATCGTCCCGGATGTGACTGTCGTTCGCGTCCCGAGCCGCCCTCGGTGACGCGCTGAAGGCCGGTACTCCCCCGCTCGGGGTCGAGTACCGGCCTTCCGGCGCTTCCGCGCTTCCCGGGGCCTCCCGGAGCCGCTGAGGGGCGTACGGGCGCCCTGGAGGCGCCTGTCGGGGCCCGGCCGAGGTCCGTCGGGGTCTCGGCCGGGGCCCGTCGGGGCATCAGCTGATCGTGGCCGCCAGCCTGAAGCGGGCCTCGCGCTGCGCCTTGTACCGGGCGAGGGTCTCGGCGTGCTGCTCGACGAGCCGCTCCTGGTAGGCCTTCTCGACCGCGGCCCAGATCCCCACGAGGTTCACCTCCTGCTTGCAGGCGACGTCGGCCTTGGCCGCGTTGACGGCCCGCGGGCCGCCCTGTTCGCCTTGGAGGCCGAGTTCCTCGATCACGTCGTACGGGGTCTTGATCCCGCTGTAGCCCGATCTGCCCATGCACGCCGACCACTTCCCCAGTACGGCGAGGACGCGCGAGTCGTTCTTGGAGCGGTCGTGGGCCTCCGCCGCCAGCCCGAACGTGAAGAGCAGGTCCACGCTGTCCTTCGTCGGCGCGTACAGCTTGCGGTAGGCCTCCCGCCCGCACCCGCCGGCCGGCACCTTCTGACCGCCGGCCGACAGACCGCTCTCCACGCCCGCGGCCTCCTCCTCGGTCATCGCGTCGGGGGCCCGCCCGCCGGCCGAGCCCCGCTGCTCGCCGTTCATGACGACGTACGCGCTGTCGCTCAGCTCGGGGGCGGCCGGTTTGGCTCGGGAACCCGCACCTCCCGTCGGGTCGTACCCGTAGGCCGCCGCGTACGCGAGGTCGGCCGCGCCGAAGAGGGTGCGGTGCCGGTCCGCCGGGCCGCTGCCGCCGGCGGCAGCACCGTCGGCCGGCCGCACCTCCTCGTACGCGAACCCGTAGCGGGCCATGCAGCGGGAGAGCAGCCGTTGCTGCACCTGACCCATGCGGATCGACTCGGCCTCGGTGTCCGTGTACGCGTCCATGGGCAGGACCAGCGCGGCCGTCGCCGGATTGACCTCGACCGGGCCGAGCTCCGGTTCGCTCTCCGCCGCTCCGGCGCCGCCCCCGCAGCCGGCCAGGAGCACGGCCGCCGGCAGGGCGGCGAGGGCGGAGACGCGCAGACGGGTGCGGGTGCGGGTGCGGGTGCGCATCGGGCGGGACTCCTTCGTCGGCGGCCGGGATCAGGGGTGGAGGGTGTACTTGGCCGAGCTGATCCGGTTCTTGAAGGTGCTGGAGGCGTTGCCCTCGTACTTCGAGGGGATCTCCCCGACGTTGCCGCCCAGATCCCTGTCCGTGGCCACCTTCCAGGCGTACACGTCGCGGTTCCGGTAGGCCTCGGTGTTGTCGTTCACGCTCGCGCCGCTGCCGGAGCAGGAGCCCCGGAAGGTGTCGTCGGCGAAGTTCAGGTCATCGGTGACCAGGTCGAAGACGCAACCGGTGCGGCCCGCGTAGTAGAAGAGCCCGAATTCCTGGTCCTCCAGATTTCCGTCCCGCGCCGAGGCGGCGGAAGGACCGGCCGCGCCCAGGAGGACGGAACCGACGGAAAGGGTGGCGGCGCAGCCGACCGCCAGCTTGAGGAGCGCCTTCTTCATCACGTATTCCTTGCCCTTCGGGTGAAATGCGGATGGTGCAGCGGAACCCGGCCGGAGAATTCAGCCCGGCCGGAATTCAACAGTCCGTCACCGGCCGTGAGCAAGCAGTTTCTGGCCTGATGGACCGTCAAAACAGTTGTCTCATAGCCAACTTGCTCACCTCTGGCCCGGCTGCCTACCCTCGCCCGGTCTCCTCGCGGGCCCGCGCCCCGATCCGGACGCGCCAATTCCGCGGCCCTTTCGTACGGGGATTTCACCCGGACCCGGAACGGACACCCGGAAGTCGTCCGGGATTCCGGAATACCGCCCACGGACGACACCGGGGCGTGGAACGAAGGGGCTGGGACGCGCGGAAGGGTCTGTCCCGCCTGCCGGTCGGCTCGTACCGAACCGGCCGGAGCCCTGCGAAGATGGCCGGGGCGAGCACGCCCGAGTCTCCCCAGGAGGTGGTGATCCGTGATCACCAGGCCGTCCGACGAAGCCCCCGGCCACGGCGCCGGCGACCGTCCACCCGGTGGCCGCGCCGCCGACCCCGCGGCCACCCACACCGACCCCGCCGACCCGACCGCCGTCCGGGCCGCCGCCGGGCTCGGACTGCTGGCACTGGGCGGCTGGCTGCTGACCACGGCCCGCCCGTGGCACAAGCCCAGCTCCCCGATCACCCTCGGCCTCGACTGGACGGCCTCGGGGGCCCTGCTGATCTGCGGCCTGGTGCTCCTGACGCGCTGCATCCGGACGGTCCACGGCGCGCCCGAAGCCCCGTACGAACCGACGCACGGCACCCCGCAGGACCAGACGGGCCGGACCGGAGACGTTCCCCCGGCCCGGCCCGCCTGAACGAAAGCTCCCCGGCTCAGGCCTTGGGGGCCACCTTCGAGAGGCCGTTGATGACCCGGTCCATCGCGTCGCCGCCCGTCGGGTCGGTGAGGTTGGCCAGCATCTTCAGGGTGAACTTCATCAGCACCGGGTGGCTCAGCCCGCGCTGGGTGGCGATCTTCATGACCTTCGGGTTGCCGATGAGCTTCACGAAGGCGCGGCCCAGCGTGTAGTAGCCGCCGTAGGTCTCCTTGAGGACCTTCGGGTAGCTGTGCAGGGTCAGTTCGCGCAGGGCGGTGGTGGCGCGGGAGTGGGCCTGGACGATGACGTCGGCGGCGATCTGGCCCGACTCCATGGCGTAGGCGATGCCCTCGCCGTTGAACGGGTTGACGAGACCGCCCGCGTCACCGACGAGCAGCAGGCCCTTGGTGTAGTGCGGCTGCCGGTTGAAGGCCATCGGCAGGGCCGCGCCGCGGATCGGCTGTGTCATGTTCTCGGGGGTGTAGCCCCAGTCCTCCGGCATGGACGCGCACCAGGCCTTGAGGACCTCGCGCCAGTCCAGCTCCTTGAAGGCGGAGGAGGAGTTGAGGATGCCGAGGCCGACGTTGGAGGTGCCGTCGCCCATGCCGAAGATCCAGCCGTAGCCGGGCAGCAGCCGGTCCTCGGCCCCGCGCCGGTCCCACAGCTCCAGCCACGACTCCAGGTAGTCGTCGTCGTGCCGGGGCGAGGTGAAGTACGTGCGCACGGCCACGCCCATCGGGCGGTCCTCGCGACGGTGCAGGCCCATCGCCAGGGAGAGGCGCGAGGAGTTGCCGTCGGCCGCGACGACGAGCGGGGCGCTGAAGGTGACCGGGGTCTTCTCCTCGCCGAGCTTGGCCTGCACGCCCGTGATGTGGCCGGTACGGGGGTCACGGACGGGCTCGCCTACGTTGCAGCGCTCGTAGAGGCGGGCTCCCGCCTTCTGCGCCTGGCGGGCCAGCGTCTCGTCGAAGTCGTCGCGCTTGCGCACGAGTCCGTAGTCGGGGAAGGAGGCCAGCTCGGGCCAGTCCAGCTGGAGGCGCTGACCGCCGCCGATGATGCGGAGGCCCTTGTTGCGGAGCCAGCCCGCTTCCTCGGAGACGTCGATGCCCATCGACACCAGCTGCTTGGTGGCGCGCGGGGTCAGGCCGTCGCCGCAGACCTTCTCGCGGGGGAACGCCGTCTTCTCCAGGAGCAGGACGTCGAGTCCGGCTTTGGCCAGGTAGTAGGCGGTGGTCGAGCCGGCGGGCCCGGCCCCGACGACGATCACGTCCGCGGAGTGTTCGGAGAGGGGCTCGGTCACAGCGGGGTCTCCCGAAGGCTCGATAAGGGGTGCCCAACGGCACAAGACACGTGCAGTCTATGCAGCGAGAGAGATCACGATCCGAAGGGCTGCCCTCATGACCACCTCGCCGACCCGGCCACTGCCCGCCGTACAGCTCCGCGTGCCCACCGACGAGGACGCGCGGGCCTGGCACGGACTCTTCGACGACCCCGAGGTCATGGAGTTCCTCGGCGGACCGGCCGAGCTGTCCGCGTACGAGGAGTTCACCGCGCGGCAGCGCATGCACGACGCGCAGCTCGGCTACTGCCTGTGGACGCTGCTGGACGAGGAGGGCACGGTGCTCGGCTTCACCGGGGCGCAGCCGTGGCCGGCGGAGAAGGCGTGGGGGCCGGTCGGGGAGATCGAGATCGGCTGGCGGCTGGGGCGCGGCCACTGGGGCAAGGGGTACGCGTACGCCGCTGCGCTGTCGACGGTGGAGCGGGTCCGGGAGACCGGGCTCGCACGGGTCGTGGCGATGATCGACGACGCGAACGTCCGGTCGATCGCGGTGGCGGAGCGGCTGGGGATGGACCTGGAGGACCGGTTCCTCCTCCCGAGCGGCACCCGGCACGGCCGCCGCTACGCCCTTTCCCTGCGGGGCGAGTAGCCCGCCACTGCCCTGCGGGGCGGGCGGGCCGCCGCGGCGGGTGCAGCCCGACGCCGGCCACGATCCAGCCCCGCCGGCGTTTGAGGCGATCTTTCGGGTCCGGGCGGAGCCCGGGGAACGGGCGAAGGGCGGGTAGGGGACTTGCCCCCGCAGGGCCGGGCAGCCGCACCCGCCCACCGGGCCTCCGCCGGGACGGCGGTGGCGGCACCCCCGACCGGCCCCCGACCGGCCCCCGCCGGACGGAGTTCGGCGCAGCGGCCCGAAGCCCGGGAAGCGCGCCGGCGCTGAGCGGTGCGAGGGACGCGTCAAAGAGGCGTGCCGTGCGAGGGACGCGTCAAAGAGGCGTGCCGTGCGAGGGGCGCGTCAAAAAACCGACAGGCCCGTCAGGGTGGTGAAGCGGTCCAACGCGGCGACCGCGGCGACCGAGTTGCCCTGGGGATCCAGGCCCGGGCTCCACGCGGCCAGCGTGCACGCGCCGGGGACCACCGCCACGATCCCCCCGCCCACACCGCTCTTGCCCGGCAGGCCGACGCGGTAGGCGAACTCGCCCGCCGCGTCGTACGTCCCGCACGTCAGCATGACCGCGTTGATCTGCTTCGCCTCGCTGCGCGTCAGCAGCCGCGTGCCGTCCGCCCGCAGCCCGTGCCGGGCCAGGAAGCGTCCGGCGCGCGCGAGGTCCGCGCAGGACATCTCGATCGAGCACTGCCAGAAGTAGTGCTCCAGCAGCGCCGGCACCGGGTTGTCCAGGTTGCCGTAGCTCGCCATGAAGTGGGCGAGCGCCGCGTTGCGGTCGCCGTGTTCGGATTCGGAGGCGGCCACGTCCGCGTCGAAGGAGAGGTCCGGGTTGCCGCTCTCCTCCCGCAGGAAGCGCAGGAGTTCGCTGCTCGCGTCGCCGGTCAGCGTCTGGAGCCGGTCGGTGACGACGAGCGCGCCCGCGTTGATGAAGGGGTTGCGCGGGATGCCGTTCTCGTACTCCAGCTGCACGAGGGAGTTGAAGGGGTTGCCGGAGGGTTCCCGGCCCACCCGCTCCCACAGGCTGTCGCCGCCCTCGGCGAGGGCGAGGGCCAGCGCGAAGACCTTGGTGATGGACTGCGCGGAGAAGGGGGTACGCCAGTCCCCCACGCCGAAGACGTTGCCGTCGAGGTCCGCGACGGCCATCCCGAACTGCCGGGGGTCCACGGACGCCAGCGCCGGGATGTACTCGGCGGGCGCCCCGCTGCCCACCAGCGGGGCGATGTCCTTCGCGACCTGTTCCAGCAGCGCCTGGTAGTCCACGGGGAACTACCCCTTGGTGCCGCGATGCAGGGCCACGATGCCGCCGCTCAGGTTGCGCCAGGCGACCTTGGCCCAGCCGGCCTCCTGCAGCAGCGCGGCCAGCGCCGGCTGGTCGGGCCAGGCGCGGATGGAGTCGGCGAGGTACACGTAGGCGTCCGGGTTGGAGGAGACAGCCCGGGCCACCGGCGGCATCGCGCGCATCAGGTACTCGGTGTACACGGTCCGGAAGGGGGCCCAGGTGGGCTGCGAGAACTCGCAGATCACGACCTGGCCGCCGGGCTTGGTGACCCGGTACAGCTCGCGCAGGGCGGCGATCGTGTCCTGGACGTTGCGCAGGCCGAAGGAGATGGTGACCGTGTCGAAGACGTCGTCCTTGAACGGGAGCTTCGTCGCGTCGCCGGCGGTCAGCGGGAGCCAGGGGTTGCGCTTCTTGCCCTCGCGGAGCATGCCGAGGGAGAAGTCGCAGGGGACCACGTACGCGCCGGTCGCGGCGAACGGCAGCGAGGAGGTGGCCGTGCCGGCCGCCAGGTCCAGGACCAGGTGCCCGGGGCGCGCACCGACCGCCTTGGCGACCTCCTTGCGCCACAGGCGGGCCTGCCCGAGGGAGAGGACGTCGTTGGTGAGGTCGTAGTTCGCCGCCACGTCGTCGAACATGGAGGCGACTTCGTGCGGCTGCTTGTCCAGGGAAGCGGTGGTCACTGGCGTTGGCCCCTCGGGTCTCTTCGGTGCGGGTGCGGTACGCGGTCGTGCGGGTGCGTTGCGCGGGCTCCGCGGATGCCCTGCCATTCTCGCAGGCCGTCCCCGCCGTCCGCTCAGCGGCGGCGGTGCAGCAGCCGCCCGCCGATGACCGTGGCCACGCAGCTGGTCGGGCCCTGCTCCAGGAGCTCCGCCGGGCCGGCCACCGCGAAGGCCGCGAAGCGGGCCGGGGCGCCGGGCTCCAGGATTCCGTGGAAGGCCTGCTCGGCCGTGTCCCGGCCGGCGAACGGGTCGAGGCTCGCGGGGCCCTCGTACGGGGTGGGCGGCAGGATGGCGAGCCCTGAGCGGGCCACCGCGGTCCGTACGGACGGGACGGTGATGCGGCCGGTCAGCGCGACCACGCCGCGCGCGAGGAGCTTCTGCGTGCCGCGCCGGGCGCTGTTGCCCCAGCGGGCCTCGGTCATCTTCAGGTCGGCCAGCGCCTCGGCGCCGCTGATCGGATCGGCGCCGAGCTCGGTGATCTCGTACGGGTCGTCCGGGTAGTACGTGCGCTCCAGCAGCTCGTCGCCGCCGCGCACCAGCAGCCCGGGGGTCAGCACGCCGGGCCAGCTGCGGACCCGGGCGTGCGGACAGGCCGCGGCGATCTCCTCGTACGGGCCCACCCCGGCGATGCGGTCGCCGTCGACCAGGACCGCGCCGCCGGGAAGCGGCGCGGATCCGGGGCCGGTGAGGCCGGTGACGAGGAGTTCTGCGGTGTGGATCGTCAGCACGGGCGCGTCAGTTCGTGGAGATGAGCTTCAGCTCGGGGTGGGCCGTGCCGCCCTCGATGGCGGTGGAGGAGATGTGCGAGACGACGCGCTCGTCGACCGGGTCGTTCGCCGGGTCGTCGTGCACGAGCAGGTGCTCGTACGTCGTCGCGCGCTGCGCCGGGGTGCGGCCCGCCTTGCGGATCAGGTCGATGATCTCCTGGCGGTTGGAGCGGTGCTTGGCACCGGCCGAGGAGACGACGTTCTCCTCGAGCATGATCGAGCCGAGGTCGTCGGCGCCGTAGTGCAGGGAGAGCTGGCCCGCCTCCTTGCCGACGGTGAGCCAGGAGCCCTGGATGTGGGCGATGTTGTCGAGGAACAGGCGCGCGATCGCGATCATGCGCAGGTACTCGAAGATCGTCGCCTGGGTGCGGCCCTTGAGGTGGTTGTTCTCGGGCTGGTAGGTGTACGGGATGAAGGCGCGGAAGCCGCCCGTACGGTCCTGGGTGTCCCGGATCATCGCGATGTGCTCGATGCGCTCGGCGTTGGTCTCGCCGGTGCCCATCAGCATGGTGGAGGTGGACTCCACGCCCAGCTTGTGGGCGATCTCCATGATCTCCAGCCAGCGCTCGCCGGACTCCTTCAGCGGGGCGATCGCCTTGCGCGGCCGCTCCGGCAGGAGTTCGGCGCCGGCACCCGCGAAGGAGTCGAGGCCGGCGGCGTGGATGCGCTGGATCGCCTCCTCCGCCGAGACGCCCGAGATGCGGGCCATGTGCTCGACCTCGGACGCGCCGAGGGAGTGGATGACCAGCTGCGGGTAGGCCTGCTTGATGGCGGAGAAGTGCTCTTCGTAGTACTCGACGCCGTAGTCCGGGTGGTGGCCGCCCTGGAACATGATCTGCGTGCCGCCCAGCTCGACGGTCTCCGCGCAGCGGCGCAGGATGTCCTCGAGATCGCGGGACCAGCCCTTCTTCGCGTCCTTGGGGGCCGCGTAGAAGGCGCAGAACTTGCACGCCGTCACACACACGTTGGTGTAGTTGATGTTGCGCTCGATGATGTACGTCGCGATGTGCTCGGTACCCGCGTAGCGCAGGCGCCGCGCGGCGTCGGCGGCCTGGCCGAGCGCGTGCAGCGGAGCGTGGCGGTAGAGGTCGAGCGCCTCTTCCTTGGTGATCCGGCCCCCAGCGGCGGCTCGGTCGAGGACAGACTGGAGAGCGGCCTGGTCGGTCACCGGTGCGTCACCTTTCGGCTGTGTCGTTCGGCTGTGTCAAGGGTCCGGACCGATCCAGCCTACGCCAGGGCGATGACCACTTCCCGGACACCCCTGGAGATCGTGATCAACCGAGGCCCGCGTACACCACCGCGGCCAGTGCCCCGGCGAGCATGAAGGGGCCGAAGGGCATCGCGGTGCTGCGGCCCGCGCGGCGCAGCAGGATCAGGACGAGCCCGTGGACCGCGCCCGCGAGGAAGGCCGCGAAGGTCCCGAGGAACAGGACGGGCCAGCCGTACCAGCCCAGGACCTGGCCGAGCGCGAGCGCGAGCTTGACGTCCCCGAACCCCATGCCGCGCGGGTTGATCAGGAAGAGCGTCAGGTAGAAGCCGCCGAGGGCCAGACCGCCGAGCAGGGCCGTCGGCCAGGAGCCCGCCGCCCCGGGAAGGAGCGCGGCCAGGCCGAGGCCGGCCGCCGTCAGCGCGGCGAGCGGCAGGGTCAGCACGTCGGGCAGCCGGAACACGGCCGCGTCGACGAGGGCCAGCAGGACGCCGAACGGCACCAGGACCAGCCACAGGAACAGCTCGGGGCTGCCTCCGACGGCCGCCGCGAGCGCCCCGCAGGCCGCCGCGGTCAGGAGTACGGGCAGCAGCGCGGGCCGGTAGCGCGCCTCGGCCCCGCCGCACGGCGCGCAGAGGGCCCGCCCCAGCCAGCCCCCGGCCGGGCCCGTCAGCGGGTGTCCGGCCGGGCACTCCGTACGCCACGCGGTGTCCCGTTCGACGGCGAGCCGGTAGGCGGCGCGCGGTACGAGGAGGCCGCAGGCGAGGCCCCACACGAGGCCGCCGGCCACGACCAGGGCCTGCGTGGCGTTCAACGTCAGCCCGCCGTCGCGCTGTCGCCGCGCCAGGTCGGCAGGAGCTCGTCGAGGAGGGCCGCGGTGCGCGGGGGCAGGCCGCGGCCGCCGCCGAGTTCGGCGGCGCGCGCGGACATGGAGGCGGCGAGCGCCGTCAGGCGTGCCGTGTCGCCGGTGGCGTGGGTGGCCCGCAGCGTCTCGTTCCACAGCCGCTCGTCGCCGGGCGACAGCGTCATGGCGGTGGAGAGCGCGCCGATGGCCTGCTCGGGCCGGCCCTGGGCGAGCTGGTGCTCGGAAAGGGTCAGGGCGACCTCCGTGACGAGCAGGGGCAGTTGTGCGTCGATGATCTCGTGGGAGAGCCACCCGTACCGCCCCGCGGTCCGGTCCGGGAGCAGGTTTCCCCGTACGAGGCCCAGCGCGTCGGTGAGCATCCGCTCGCGCACGGTCGCGTTGCGGGCTCCGCGGCCCTGCGTCGCCTCGTAGTGCAGCGACCGCAGCACGTCGAGGTCGGAGACGACGGACGGGGCCAGGGTGAGCCGGCCGGCCTGGCCGGAGCGCAGCCTGGGGCTGCCGTCCGGGTCGGTGCCGAGCCACTCCCGCAGCCGGTCGAAGAGTGCGTCACGGACGTCGTCGGTCACGCCCCGCGGCCACAACGCGGCGGCGAGCACCCTCGGGTTGACTCCCTCGCGGTGCAGCAGGCACATGGCGAGCGCCTCGGTCATCAGCGCGGCGCGGTCGGGGTCCGGGGCGGCGAGGCCGATGAGCTCGACCGGCCCGATGATCCGGGCGTAGACCGCCGGGCGGCCCTGTTCGGTGACGTCGACGAGGAAGGCCGGGGCGGCCGGGTCCGGGTCGTGGCCGGTCTCGCCGTCGGCGTCCCGGAAGAGCTGTACGACGGCTTCGTGCAGTGCCTGGGGCAGCGTCTGGGCCTGGAGTTCGAGGCCCAGTACCGGGGCGAGCAGCCGGCCGTCGGAGGTGATCTCCAGCCCCCAGACCGCGCCGGGAAGGTTCGCCGTCGGGGTGGCGAGGAGGTAGCCGATGCCGAGGCGGGCCGCTTCGGCGCCCAGGGTGGCGAGCCGGGCGGCCTGGGCCTCGGTCGGCTCGGCGGCGAGCAGCACGAAGTGCGGCGCCCACCGGTTGTCCTGCGCGTGGCCGGTGCGTCCGGTGAGGACGGAGTCGTGGCCCGCCGCTTCCAGGGCGCCGGCCCGCTGACGGGTCTCGGCCTCCATGACCGGCAGCAGGTCGTCGATCCCGGGCAGGTGGTGCACGCGGGTGGGTGCGAGGGACGTGAGCTCCTCGCCGAAGCCGACGAGGGTGAGGGTCAGACGGTCGGACCAGCCGTTGGTCGCGAGTTCGGCTGCGATCGAGGACATGACCGCCGACCGGTCCTCGGGGGCGCCGGTCAGGGCGACCACGCCGGGTACGGCCTCCAGGTTCAGCAGCAGGCGGTTCCCGCCCTGGGTGCCCACGCTGACCAGCCCGGGGTAGGGGGCCGCGCCGTCGCCGGGCCGGGCGGCCTCGGCGGCCGCCTGGTCGAGGCGCCAGACCGTCTGGTCCTGGCCGAGCTGCCACGGCGCGGGCGGGGCGTCCTCCCCGTCGCCGAGCTGGAGGTGGATCTCGCCGCCGGCGAGCCAGGCCGCGTAGACGGTCGGCAGCGGGCGGGAGGCCGCGGTGAGCGTCTCGGACAGGCTGCGCAGGGAGCGGTCGAGGCGGCGTACGGCATCGGGGTCCGCGCCGACGAACAGCGCGTCCTGCACGTTGGCGGCTTCGCCGGTGGGGATCCGCGGGGTGGCGCCGCGGCCCGTGAGGGTGCCCGTCGCGGACTGCCACAGGGCGCTGCGGCGACGGCGGCCGAGGGCGGCCAGCAGTCCGGCGGCCAGCAGCGGGGACGCGAGGAGGGCTTCGGGGAGGCCGAAGGAGGAGTCGCCGGCGTCGGTCGCCTGCGCCTGGGGGCCGGCCGCGATGGAGGCCGCGTCCGCCGCGTCGGCCGCGGCGATGGCCTCGGCCATGGCGTCGGACTCGTCCTGGTTGGTCCAGTCCCGGGGCAGGAAGAGCTGTGCGGTGTCCGTGTCCAGGGCGCCCGTGGAGGCGGCCGCGCCGCCCCCGGCCTTGGCGCCCGCGGTCGAGTCGGCCGCGGCCTGCGCGTGGTCGCCGCTCTTGGAGTACTCCACGATCTGCTCGCGGACCTTCTCCGACACCTTCGGCGCCTCGTCCGGCATCTCCACGAGATCGCCGCCGTACGCGTCGGCGGGCATCTCCATGATCCAGCCGGGCCGGATCAGGCTGGCCTTCGAGAGCTTCTCGCCGTCCGGCTGGACGCGGTCCTTGTTCAGCTCGTAGATCTCGGAGTAGCGCCGGCCGTCGCCGAGGTGCCGCTCGGAGATCTCCCACAGGGAGTCGTGGTGGCGGCCTTCGGGAGGCTGGATCCGGTAGAACTTCGTCCCCTGCTCCCGCGCCTGCTCGGCCGCCTGCCGGTCGGACTCCGCCTGTTCCGCGGCCCGGTCCTGGGCCTCCTGCTGTGCCTGCTGGCCGGGGGTCTGCTCGGCGGACGCCGCCACTCCCGGCCGGTGCTGGTCCTCGAAGGGCTGGCCCAGCTGCGAGAGGCCGGGGGCGAAGCTCGCCGCTCCGGCGGTCACCAGCAGCAGGGCCGCGACGAGTTGCCGGGCCAGGGCCTGGCTCGCCCCGGCGGCGGGGACGCGCGCCGGCATGCCGAACCCGGAGACGGCGGCCTTGACCTCGACGAGGACGCACGCGGTGAACTGCGCCCAGGCCAGCCAGACGACCACGGTCAGTACGTCGATGAAGGTGTTGACCGTGATCTGCTGGCGGAGCATGTCCAGCGAGGGGACCTCGTCCGGCAGCGGCCAGCCGACCACGGAGGCGAGCGCCACGGGCACGCCGAGCACGAGCACGGCCAGTGCGAGGAACGCGAGGAACGCCTTGACGAAGTCGCCGAAGGTCCGCCGCTGTCTCGGTGCGGCGCTCGTACGGGAGGTGCTGCGGGCCATGGCGGCTTCCTGATGTGGAGAGAGCGGTGGGACGGGAAGGGTGGGGGACGGATTATCCGGTCAGCGACGCGGCGATCGCTCTGCCGCGCACCGTGACCGGCCCGCGGTGGTACAGGCCGAGCACCGGACGGTAGGTGAGCTGGATCTCGACCTTGACCTGCTGTGCGTCGGCCTCGACACAGCTGGACGCCATCCGGTCGGCGAGCGACATCTCCGCCTGCAGGGTGAACTCGCGCACCCGGGCGTCGCAGTTCTGGAACCTGATCGGGGCCCCGCCCGTGCCCGCGTAGAGGGCGGCACGGTCGATGTCCTGCGCGGCGTACCGCGCGGCCTGCTCGGCCACGTCGGCTGCCCGCTCCCGCTGGGAGATCGCCATGCCGCCGTCGACGACGAAGGCGGCCAGGGCCAGGAAGAGGATGCTGAAGATGATCAGGGCGCCCGCGCCGGAGCCGCGGTCGTCCAGCTCCGCCCCGCGTGCCGCGAGGCGGGTCCGGAGCCCGTCCAGGAGGTTTCTCATGCCGCCCTCCGGTAGGGGTCGAGCGGCGAGGTGGCCTTGCCGCTGATCCGGGTCGGGACGTCGATGCCGAGCATGGCGAGGCCGCGTACCTGGCAGGCGACCTCCACCGTGAAGAACCCGCCGGGTTCGAACCCCGCGCTGGTCTTCGTCACCGTCACCGGGCCCGAGCAGACGTCGTTCAGGTCGGCTTCCGCCGCCCGGCGGGCCTCGGCCATCGCGGTGTTCTGGTTCCGCTGGATGGAGCCGGCCCGGGCCGCGTCGCGCGCGGCGCCGTCGACCGCCCCGCGCCCGTTCGCCAGTTGACCGAAGGCGACGAGGACCAGGATGAAGAGGAAGAAGACGGGGGCGATGATGACCACCTCGACGGTGGAGATCCCCCGATCGCCGGCCTCGCGCTCACCTGCGCCTTGTTCTGCTTGTTCTGCTTGTTCTGCTTGCTCTGTCCGCATGGTCAACGGACCGTCACCCCCCGTCCTGCACGAAACGCTCGACCGGCCCGCTCGACTGCGCGCGGATGGTCAGCTCGAGCCCGGGCACGATGCTCGGCGCCCGGGCCGTGATCTCGACGCGCACCGTGTCCGGCGTCGGCCGTTCGGTCACCACGACCGGGCTGAGCACCAGCTGCGGGCCGAGCTGCTGGATGTAGCTGTCCACGCTGTCGCGCGCCCTGGCCTGCCAGCCGCCCGGGTTGGCGTTCGCCGAGGCCCGCCCCTCGCGGGCACCCGCCTGCGCCGCTGCCTGCGCCACCTGGTCCGCGAACGAGTACATGGCGAACTGGACCGCCGCGAAGATCATGAAGAACAGCAGCGGTGTGAGGAAGACGAACTCGATCGCGGACATGCCGGAGTCGCCCCGGGTGGAGGCGGCCTCCACCCGGCGGCGTACGGCGCCGCGCAGTCGGGCGGCGCAGTGGTTCACGGCGTCGGTCACGGAAAGAACTGCTCCTAGCAGGTCTTGGAGTTGGTGGCGCCCGTGATGCAGGTGCCGACCTTGTTGGCGCCCGTGTTGAGGGCGGTGTTGATGATCGCCGCGACCACCCCGACGATCGCCACGACGACCGCGGAGATGATCACCCACTCGACGGCCGACGCGCCGCGGTCCAGCTCCCCGGAGCGGGCGCGCTGGACCCGGCCCTGCAGAAAGGTGACCAGGAAATCGACAGCGGGGTGACTGGTAAGGAACCTGTTCATAGTGGTTGTCCTCTCAGAGGATTGGAGAAACGGAAGGGGGACGAGAGGGTCAGATGGCGCCCTGGAACACCCGCATCGCCGCCGGATAGATCAGGAAGACCAGGAAGCCCGCGCAGAGCAGGAGCTGGGCCACGAGCATCGACTGGGACTTCTCGCCCGCGCTGCCCTCGATCTCGGCCATCTCGCGGTGGCGCATCGTTTCGGCACGGGAGGCCAGGGACTCGCGCACCTTCGCGCCGTCCTCGGCGACGAGGGCGAGCGCGCTCGCCAGGTCCTTCAGCTCCTCCACGCCCAGTTCCTGGCCGAGCATGCCGAGCGCCTGCCACTGGCTGGTGCCGGTGATCCGGGCGTCCGCGAGGGTGTTGCGGATGCGCCGCAGGGCCCAGCCGTCACTGACCTCGGCGGCGGCCATGAGCGCCTCGGGCAGGCCGCGGCCGCCCGCGAGGTTCATCGCGACCAGGTCGAGGTAGGCGCCGATGACGCGCCGCAGGTCACGGCGCTTCTCCGCCGCGTCCCGTCGTACCTCGAGGTCGGGGAGGAAGAAGAAGAGGCCGCCGCAGACCAGCGCCATCCAGAACGGGATGACCGGTCCGCTGGCGAGGCTGAGGGTCCAGACGATCGCGAAGAGGAACGGGCCGAAGAAGAGGCCCACCACGCCCAGCAGCATCTTCGTGGCCAGGAAGTTCTCCCAGCTGCGCTCCAGGACGTTCAGGTCGGCGCGCAGGGAGTGCTGTTCCCAGCCCTGCTGCCGGTAGAAGTCGGCGACCCGGACGCCGATGCCGGCGCGGAGACCGCCGAGCCGGCCGGAGTCCGCCTCCTGCGGAGCCAGACGCCCGGGCGACTCGTACAGGGCTCCGCGGGCCCGCATCGCGTCGATCCGGGCCACGGTCGCCACCGCACCGCTCTTGGAGGGCACCAGGGCCCGGAAGAGTGCGTAGACGCCGAGACCGAGGATCGCCCCGATCACGATCGGAAGGGTGAGGTTCACCTCTGACCGACCTCCTCGTGTTCGGACGGGGGCTGCGCGAAGCGCACCGGCTGGGCGTCGCGGACCAGGAAGCGCTCGGGCGTCTCGATGGTGGACAGCTTGCGCAGCCACCAGAAGCCCAGGGCGAAGAGGCCGCACACGCAGGCCAGTACGACCTGGCCGATCGGCGAGTTGTACGGGGACACGAAGTCCGGGTTGAAGACCGACAGGCCGATGACGAAGGCCACGCTGACGCCGACGACGATCTGCACGCTGCGCCGGGTGCTGGAGCGCTGGGCCATCACGCGCTGGCGCATGTCGACCTCCTCGCGCGCGGACTTGGCCAGCGCGCCCAGTACCTGCCGCAGACCGGGGCCGCGCAGCCGGGCGTTGAGGATCAGCGCGGCGACGATGATGTCGGCGGAAGCGTCGTCGATCTCGTCGGCGAGGTGCTGCAGCGCGTCCGGGAGCGGCATACGGGCCCGCAGCCGGTCGACCAGCGTCTCCAGGTGGGGCCGCAGGGCCGGAGCCGCGGCGCGTGCCGAGGCGGGGATGGCCTGCTCCAGACCGACCGCGCCGGCGATGGTGTCGCGCAGCGACTCGGTCCAGGCCGCGAGGGCCTCGACGCGGCGCATCGCGGACCGTTCCTCGGCGGCGCCGCCGAAGAGGCGCTCCCAGAAGAACACGAGCACGCCGGTGGCGATGCCGGCCACTGCCCACCGGGTCAGCAGCAGGATGACGAGCCCGGTACCGATCGCGAGGGAACCCCGCTGGCCGGCGAACCGGGCCAGCTCGGCGAGGCGCTCGCGCGAATTGGCCCGCTCGTGCTCCGGTTTGACGGGCAGACCGCGGATCGCGGCCGTGAGCAGGGCGAGCCCGCCACCGACCACGAGGCCGCACACCAGCGCGTACAGGACGGGCAGCGAGAAGAGGCCGCCCATGGAGGTGATGCCGTTCATGTCCGCCTCACCCCCAGGATCCGCTGGGTCGGTAGCCGAAGGGAACGAGCTCCTCGATGCAGGAGATCGGGGCGTGCGGGATGACCCGGCCGTCGCTGGTCTCCGCGAAGACCTCGCTGGAGAGCACGCGGCCGTCGACCCCGTTCACCTCGCGTACGGAGGTGACGACGCGGCGGAGCCTTCCGCCGCTCTGGAAGGCGTTGCGGCGCTCGACGAAGACCACGAAGTTGATGGCTCCCGCGACCAGCATCTGGCTGGCCTCGATGGGCAGCCGTTCGGCGGCCTGCAGCGCGTACGTGGAGATGCGGCTGAAGACCTCGCTGGAGCTGTTGGCGTGGATCGTGGAGAGCGAGCCGTCGTTGCCCTGCGACATGGCGTTGAGCATGGTGACGATCTCGTCGCCGAGGACCTCGCCGACGATGACCCGGGAGGGGTTCATGCGCAGCGAGCGGCGCACCAGCTCGGACATCATGATGGCGCCCTGGCCCTCGGAGTTGGGCAGGCGCTCCTCGAAGGCCACGACGTTGGGGTGCAGTTCCGCGAACGTGTCGAGACCGAGCTCCAGGGCACGCTCCACCGTGATCAGGCGTTCGTGCGGCGGGATCTCGTTGGCGAGCGCGCGCAGCAGCGTCGTCTTACCGGCGTTGGTCGCCCCGGCGATCATGATGTTCTTGCGGGCGCGGACCGCGCAGGACAGGAAGTGGCCGAGCTCCGGGGTGAGGGTTCCGTTGCCCACCAGGTCCGACATGAAGACCTTGCCCATGCGGGCGCGACGGATCGACAGCGACGGCCGTCGGGTCACGTCCATGACCGCCGACAGACGGGAGCCGTCGGGCAGTCGCAGGTCGAGCTGCGGGTTGGCGGAGTCGAAGGGGCGGGAGGACAGGCCCGAGTAGGCGCCGAGGACCTGGATCAGCTCGATGAGCTCCTCGTCGGTCTCGGCCACCGGGTCGGCCCGGACCTCGCTGCCGTTCGCGTACCCGACGAACACCTGGTCGCAGCCGTTGATGTCGATGTTCTCGACTTCGGGGTTGTCGAGCAGCGGCTGGAGCCGGCCGACGCCGAAGAGCGCGGCGTGGACGGCCGAGGCGAACTGCTCCTCGGTCTCGGCGTCGAAGGGGGTGCGGCCCGCGTTGATCTCGCCGCGGGCGTACTCCTCCAGGATCTGGGCGATGACGGCGCGGGCGTACTGCCGCTCGTCCTCCCCGGACATCTGCATGAGGCCCGACAGCTGGTCCACGCGGCGCTGCTCGGCGATCCGGTCGCCGGCCTCCTGCCGGAAGCGCTTGACGAGCTGATGGTCCACCGCGCTCATCGGGCCGCACCCGGTACGGCACCCGACGGGCCGGTGGGAGCGGTCCACACGGAGCCGTACTGCTGGTTCAGGTCGAAGGAGACCTGCCGGGCGGAGCGGATCAGCAGGGACTTGTCCAGCCGTCCCCGTCGGCGCCCGGCCAACTGGTCGGCGCCCTGGGGGTCGTACGCGAGCGAGCCGACGACGCGGACGCCCGAGTGCGAGGCGACCAGCATGTCGTTGACCTGCCCGACCACCTTGGAGGAGTCCTTGGGGTCGGTCACCAGCAGCACGCCGATCAGCGGGGTGCCGAGCTGTCCGGCACCGCGCTGGGAACCGTGCAGCCGGGCGGACAGCGCGAGCGCCCTGTCCCGTACCCGGGCGATGCTCTCGGGCTGCGTACGGCCGACGAGCAGCACGAGGCTGGCGTGCGCGAAGAGCTCCAGCGCGGGGCCGTCCCCGCCGATCCGGCCGCAGTCGGCGATGACGTCGGCGGGCGCGTGCGGGGACTCGGCGAGCGAGGCGAACGCCCGGCCGAGCAGCGGCCACTGGCCGACGAGGCCGGCGGACTGCTCGGACGAACCGATGCCGACGAGCACGTCGAGCCCGCCGGACATCGTCTGGGCGTGGTCCCAGAGCTGTTCCGGGGCGAGGCCGCGACGCGCCGTCGCGGCGATCGACAGCATGCCGGTGTTGGGGTTGAGCGGACCGCCGTGCGAGGCGGCGCCGCGGTAGACGAGGTCGCCGCCGGCGGGGTCCGCCTCCGCGAGGAGGGTGCGCCGCGGCCAGACGGCCGCGAGAGCGACCGCCGCGGTGGTCACACCGGGTGCCCCCTTGTCGGCGGCGAGTGCGATGAGCGCCATTTCGTTCTGCTTTCCTGTGCGCCCGTGAATCAGCCGGCGGCCGACGGGATCAGCACCAGGGAGACCTGGCCGGACGCGGCCGCCTGGGTCAGTGGTGCGATCTCGTTGGCGCTGACCATGACGGTGACGGGCAGGTTGCCGCTGCCGATGGTCTTGCCGTCGCTGACGAAGACGTCGTTGACCCTGGCGTCCTTCACGAGCAGCGTGTTCTCGGCGCCGGCGGCCGCGCCGGTGGCGGGCTTGGTGGCGTCGGCGCTCACGCGGTAGGCGGCGACGTGGTCACCGGGCTTGAGACCGGCGGGGTACTGGCCGTCCTTGAGGGAGAGGCCGACGAAGGCCTTCCCGTCCGGCAGTCCCTTGACGTCCGTGAACATCTCGCCGATCGCGATGGTGCCCTTGACCAGGCTGTTCTTCGCCTGGAGCGCCTTGAGCGCCTCCCGCTGCTCCCACCGGACGTAGTGGACGGCAGGGTCGTCCGCCACCAGCACCGACGTCATGGTGGCGTCGGTCACGGACTTGCCCGCGGGAATGTCCCCCGAGATCCGGACGACCTCGATCCGCTCGCCGGCCCGCAGGACCAGCACGGTGGCCCCGAGGGCCCCGATGAGGATGAGCAGCACCGCCAACGCGGCCAGCGCGGGCTTGCGTTCCCGCCCCGAGGAGGGCAGCCGCTCACCAACGCCCTGAGCGGGCCCGGAACTCCTGTGGCCCGCCGCACCCGAACGTTCCTGGACCTTCACTCGACTGCTCCCCCGCGCGCACTACAAAAGACAAAATCGGCCATTCTCCAACAGAACCAAGCAGATTGGAGACTTTGCCGAACCATAGAAAAAGTAAGCTGATCGCACGGTAGCAGCGGCACATAGGCACCTCAAGGCGAGTCCGCCCCCACGAGACGCGGTGACGGACAGTTGAGTACGCGTACTCAGACCCCGGGGTGCACGTACTCAGACACCGCCTCGCCCCGCCGGGGAGGATGGACTCCCGAGAGCCCGCGATCCCGATCGCACGGCGGCTCGGCGGCCGATCCGTCGGGATCCATTGACCTTCGCCCTGGCGAAACCATTCTCCACGCCGGTAGCGTCTGAACGCTTCAGATGACCCTCGCCCCACCAGGAGCCGCCCAGTGAACCGCCGCACTTTGCCCGTTGCAGTCGCCGCCACGGCAACTGCCGCCCTTCTCCTGACCGCATGCGGCGGAGGCGACACCAAGGCCAACGACAAGATCACGGGCACGGAATCCAGCGCTCCACCGTCCGCATCCCCGAGCGCGAGCCCGTCCCAAGCAGCAAACCGCCCGAAGATCACGCTGCCGGACGACGTCAAGAACGTGTACGAAGGCTGGACAACAGGCGATCCGGTGAAGGACGCGATCCTCTCGGACGTCACCAACCGTGCCAACGCCACCGACGCCGCGATCGCCAACAACGATGCCGAGTCCGCGGCGATCCCCTTCTACTACCAGCGAGAGGCCCTCATCGGCGCCTCCACTTGGATCGCGAAGTTCAAGAAGGACGACCTGACGGTGACGGGCACCACCCGCTTCTACAACCCCAAGATCCAGATGTTCAGTGACACGGCGGCCGGAGTCGTCTACTGCACGGACGAAGGTCAGGCGTTCGCCAAGGAGCGCAAGACGGGCAAGGTCCTCACCACGCCCGTCACGAAGGATTCGTACGTCACCTACAACGTGCGGATGGACAAGAACCAGCAGGGGATCTGGCAGACGACCCAGATGGATTCGAAGCGGGGGGACAAGACGTGCACGCCATAAGGGCTTCACTGCGATGGGCCGCTGTGGGTACGACCGCGGCCACGCTGGCACTGGTACCGGGAGTGGCGTCGGCAGACCGCCCTCCGGGCGGCGGCACCCAGACCGGCGGCAGCGTCCAGGGGAACACCCTCACATCGAAGGTCAGCTTCTCGCCGGCGCTGGGACCGGGCAAGACGCAGTCCAGCGACTTCCACGCCACGAGCAACTGGACTCCGCCGGCGTGCTGGTACGAGCCCATGTCGGCCGCCGACTTCAAGGCCGCGTCCGAGGGCTCGTACAACAACGTGGTCAACGACCCGTCGCAGCCGTCCTACGCCAAGTCGGCCATGGCCGAACTGCGGAAGATGTACACCGAGGGCAAGTACAAGGACTACAACCTCGACCAGGAAGGCAAGGGCGCCTTCTGGGTCGGCGTCCAGAATCCCGCCCGCAGCGACGAGCTCGCCGCGTTCTCCTGCAGCGACCTGCCCGAATGGGTCCCCAACGGAACCCCGCCGCCGATGCGGAACGCCGTCACGCCGGAGATCCTCGCCCAGGCCGCCTACAACCAGCTCGACATCCCCACCACGAAGGTGACGGTGGCCCCGGACACGGGGAACAACAAGGTCAACCTGCCCACCTGGATCTGGAACGGCGATCCCGTCTTCAAGAACGTCGCGGTGACGGCCTCCCTCACGGCCGGCGGCACGACCATCTCCGCCACCACCACCGCCAAGCCGGTCTCCCTCCACATCAAGCCCGGCACGTCGGAGGCCTCGCTCCACCCCGGCTCCGGTGAGTGCGCCATCAACGCGGACGGCACCATCGGCGCCCCGTACAGCGCCGGGTCGGACGGCAAGAACCCGCCCTGCGGGGTCACGTACCTGCGGTCCTCGGGCAAGAGCAGCTACACGCTGGAAGCCAGCATCACCTGGGAAGTCAGCTGGACCGGCAGCAACGGCCAGGGTGGAAACCTCCCCAGCGGAACCTTCACCACCACCCAGAACGTGACGGTCCAGGAGATCCAGGCCGTCAACCGCTAAACGCACGAGCACGCGGGACGAACGACGGACGCGTCCCGACGGCCACCACGGTGGCCGTCGGGACGTCAGGGGTGTCAGGGGTGTCGGGCAGATCCGGGGAGCGACTTTGGCGATGTTCGGCAGGAACAAGCCGGTCGAACCGCCCATGGAGGCGGTGGGCTGGGAGCAGGCAGGCACCTTCGTCATCAGCGACGTCGAGCGCCCGCTGACCCGCAAGCGCAAACGGGCCGTGACCGGCCCACGAGCCGTACGGGTCCCAGTAGGCACCGATGAACAGCGCGCCTTCGCCCCCTGCGCGTACGTCGGCCCCCGCCCCGCCCTCACCTTGGACGAGGACCCCGAAGCCCAACGCCTCCTCTGCTCGGTGGACGCCCCCGACGAGGTCAGCGGGGAACGCCACCACGCCGTCCTCGACGCTCAAGGGCAGCTCATCGGCACCCTCCGCCGCATCCCCCCGAAGCGGCCCTTCAAGCACACCTGGCGTCCTTCTTCTACCTCGACTCCGCACTGGGCGGCGACGGCGGCAGGCCGAAGAAGCCCCGCACCCTGGAGTGGAAGGCGGGCACCGAGACGGTGATGCTCTCCCAGGGCAGCGCGGAGGCCACCGTCACATCCCCTGGCTCGACCGCCGCCTCGCCTTCGCCTTCGCCCTCGTGGGAGACGACTGCGCGACTCGGCGACGCGGACCGACTCGTCTGGCGAAACCATTCATCACACAGGTAGCGTCTGACAGCTTCAAATGACCCTCACCCCACCAGGAGCGCCCAGTGAACCGCCGCACTTTGCCCGTTGCAGTCGCCGCCGGGGCAACTGCCTGCCTCCTCCTGACCGCATGCGGCGGAGGCGACAAGCCCAACGACAAGATCGCGGGCACGGAATCCAGCGCTCCGCCGTCCGCCTCCCCGAGCGCGAGCCCGGCCGACGCGGCGGGCCGTCCGAAGATCACGCTCCCGGCGGACTTCACGACCAGCTTCGAAGGCTGGACGACTGGGGACGCGACCAAGGACGCGGCCCTGGCCGATCTCCAGAACCAGATCAACGCCACCAACGCCGCCATCACAGGCGAAGAGGCCGAATCCCCCGCGCTCCCGTTCTACTACAAGGGGGAGGGGTTGATCGGCGCCTCGACATGGGTTCAGAGCTTCAAGAACGAGGACTGGACCCTTACGGGGACCGTTCGCTATTTCAATCCCAAGGTCGAGATGTTCAGCGACTCTGCCGCCGGCATCGGCTACTGCTCCGACGACGGCAAGGGGTTCGTCAAGGAGCGCAAGACGGGCAAGGTCCTGACCACTCCCGCCTCCAACAATTCGTACATCACTTACAGCGCCAGGCTCGACAAGAACGCCCAGGGCGTTTGGCAGACGACGAAGCTCGTGTCGAAGCGAGGGGATAAGACGTGCACACCGTAATGAGGCCACTCCGATGGGTGGCGATCGGAGCGACCGCCACCGCGTTCGCTCTCATACCGGGTACCGCATCGGCGGAAATTCCGCCGGGCAAGTCCCAGGGCGGCGACCCCCAGACCGGAGGCGGGCTGAAGGGCAGCACGCTCACCTCGGTGATCCAGACCACGGGAGACAAGAAGCAGGCCGGTGACACCTCGAAGGGATTCACCGCCGCCGGGAACTGGACGCCGCCCGCCTGCTGGTACGAGCCGCGGTCGCCCGCCGAACTCAAGGCGTACATCGAGGCCTTCTACAACGAGACGGTGAACTACCCCGGCCAGATGCCCCACGCCGGAAAGGCTGCGGCGGAGTTCAAGAAGATGTACGAGGACGGCGAGTACAAGAACTACAACCTCGACAAGGCCGGACAAGGCGCTTTCTGGGTCGGCGTCAGGGCCGAGGGCCGCGAACTCGAGCCCGCCGCACAGACCTGCAGCGAGCTTCCCCGCTGGGTCGACAACGGCGTCGCTCCTCCCTTCGCGAACGCCATCACTCCCGAGATCCTCGGACAGCTCGCCTACGCCCAGATCCAGCTGCCGACCACCAAGGTCACTCTGGCTCCCGCCGCCAACACCAAGGTGAACCTCCCGACTTGGGCGTGGATGGACAAAGCGGTCTTCGAGCCGAAGAGCGTCACCGCCACGCTCAACTCGGGTGGTGTGACGATCACGGCGACCGCCACCGCCACACCCTCGTCGGTCCAGATCAAACCGGGGACGGCGGATGCCACCCTCCACCCCGGTGGCGGCGAGTGCGCGTTCAACCCCGGCGGCGGAGCCGGCGCTCCGTTCACCGCAGGCTCCGAGAACCAGACCCCGCCCTGCGGGGTCACGTACCTGCGCTCCTCCGGCAGCGGAACGTTCCCGCTCCAGGCCACCGTCACCTGGACAGCCGCGTGGACCGGCAGCAACGGCACGGGAGGAGCTCTGCCCTCGGGCACCCTGGCGGGCGAGCCCCAGAACCTGACGGTCCAGGAAATCCAGGCCGTCAACCGCTGACCGGACGGACGCGGACAGCAACCGGAAGAAGGCCCGCCGGGGACGACCCCGGCGGGCCTCGCCGCACGAGCGACCATCGGCAAGGCGGTGGCCGGGCTCCGCGTGGTGAGGGTGGCCGGCAGCGGTCGCCCGGGGCTGCCGCGGCTCGTCGGTCGATGGCTGTTCGGCTTCCACTGGATGCTGGTGTTCGTGCCCGTCCACGTCGCAGCCGATTCCGACGTCGACCAGCAGGATGCCCTCGGACTGCACACCGTCCGGCGAGCCGGCTGACGGGGCCGGGCAAGGCAGCGCGGGGTGCGGAGCCGTTCGTCACCGCCTGGCTCCGCCGGTCACCGGCACCCCGCCATGGCGGTGCGGAGCCGCCTCTGTGGTCCCTGCGGCCTCACCATAATCACGGACGCACGTTCGGAAAGGGGATCCTTTTCGCTTAGGGTTGCGATAGCGTCCGTTGATGCGAACGGAGCGTTCGTCGTTCACAGTTACACGGGGAGGGCCGCCATGGATCGTGGCGCAGATATCAAGCAGCTCAGGGAACTGGCCAAGCTGTTCGGCAACAAGGCCGGCGACCTGCAGACTCTGATCAACCAGCTGAACACCTCGACCTCCGGTAGCACCGGCTACTGGAAGGGTCCGAAGTCGGACCAGTTCCGCCAGGAGTGGGACACCGCTCGCGGAACGTTCGTGAAGTGGGTCACCACCCTCAACGACGCCCAGAAGTCGGCGTCCACCAGCGCCGACAACATCGAGCGCGCCACCTGATCCGTCCCGCGGATCGGTTGTCTCACAACGACGGGGTGTCCACCTGGTTCAGGTGGACACCCCGTCGTCGTACGCCGTCCCGGCCCGCCGGCGGTCAGGTCGCGGGCTTCTGCAGCTCCTTGGCGTCGTTCGCGCTCTGCTGGGCCTCTTCGCGCAGCGACTTCGCGACCGTGGCGCACGTGCTCTTCCAGGTACCGAGCTTGCCGCGCACGTCCGTGGCGTTGGGCCCCTCCCAGGTCTGCATCTGACCCGTGCTGAACCTCTGCGGCGCGTCCATCATCTTCTCGATGTGGTCGGCGAGCGACCTCAATGCGCCGGCGCGCTGGTTGAGTTCTTGAACATCCGGGTTACCCATGGCAGCCTCCCCCGCTGTCTCGACAACGCAGCCAGCATATCGACGGTGCTACGTGGTGGAGGCGCCCGCGCCCTCCTGGGGCTTGCGGTTGCCGTCGCGCAGCACCGCCAGGGCGAAGCCCAGGCGCCGGTCGAGCCACGGGGACTCGATGGAGTACCAGCGCGCGTTGAACTGGCTCTCGGACGAGATCACGGTGGCGTCTCCCGAGCGCCAGGTGGCCGGCTTGGGCACTGAGGAGTTGTCGCTCTCGCTTCCGATCCCGAGGGTGACCACCTCCTGAAGCACCAGGAAGGGAACCTTCACCACCTGGAAGGCGGCGCGCTCTCCGACGTCCGAAGCCGTACCTTCGGCCCAGTGGTACCTGGCCGCGATCTCGGGGTGGTCGGGTGCCTCGAGCCACCAGCCGTGCTGGATCGACCGCTTGGCGACCGGCGTCCGCAGCACGGCACCCAGCTCCACGCCCTCGGCGTCCAGGACCTGGTACCGCCCTCGAGCCTTCTCGTCGGGCAGCACCGAGCACACCGGCGTTCCGGCCGCGTCCGGGGTCGGGTGGAGCCGGAATCCCGCCGCCCGCGCCGGAGCCCCGGGCTCGATCGGGACCACGTACAGGAACGGGGTCATCTCCACGTCGCCCGCCACCCAGCTGAAGGCCCGTACGGCCAGAGGGCCCTCTCCCCGCTTCGACGAACGGATGGCGCTCCGCGTGATCGTCCCCACAGTGAACTTGGAAATCCGATCCCACGGTCCCGGATCGGCGGCCGGCCGAGCCGGCTTCTTCTTCCCGAACACCATACGATTCCCTCCCTACGTCACTTCCGGCCCATCTTGCCGCATACGATCAACAGATCGACAGACGCTCTCGGGGGAGGCTCCATGCGACGGGTGAATCCGGACGACCTTGACCAGCTCGCCAAGCTGGTGGACGGCCGGGGCGGGGTGCGGGACAGCGTGGACGAGGCGTTCACCCGGGCATCCGCGCTGGGCGTGACCAGCAAGCTGGGGGCTCTCAAGCCGCTGCGCGCCTGGGCGAACGACACCGCTCCGGACCTCCGCAAGAGGGCCACCATCGCCCGCCTGGAGGATGGCGACCCGCAAGCCGGCCTGCTGTGGGCCGGTTTCACGCCGGACGAGCTGAAGAACTACCAGGGCGACGGACTCACGCCCGACCTCTTCCTGCTGGCCAACTCCGTGGCCGCCAGCGACGATCCGAAGGCCTACGACTTCAAGCGCAAGCCCGAGGAGACCGTCAACGAGTGGATCGAGCGGCTCACGGCACACGCCTGGGAGCAGATCCCCGGCATGCCGCTGCACGAAGAGACGATCGCCACCCTGGTCGGCCTCTTCGGTGACTGGCACAGCCTCACCCTGGCCGCCGGTGTGGTCACCATCTCGGGTACCTCGCTGACCCGCGTGGTGGTCGGCAACTACATCACGACGGCACCCGGCAGAGCGCTGCGCATCCAGATCGGCACCATGCTGCGGTCCTCCAGCAACGGGCTCGTTCAGTGGAGCGGCAACAAGATCATCAGGTGGTCGCCGCCCATTCGGTCAGTCGCGGCGCCCGGTACCTGGTTCCCCGGGAAGATGGGGCAGCTCGCCGCCAACAACCACTACTACCAGCAGGCCATGCGGGTTCCGTTCACCACGAACGCCCACAACGACCTGATCGGTGGTGGCTGGAACCGGTTCCGCACCCTCCCCTTCATGGGTACCAGAGCCAACGCCGCCATCGATTTCGTCGTCGGCTCCGACACGGCAGCCCGGGTGTACGGAGGGTTCACCCACTCCGGGCAGCCCGTGACCCGTGCGGGCCAGGCGAGCCTGATCCGTGTCGCCGGCAACGCGGCCGAACTCCAGCGGGGGGTGAACGCCGTCGAAGGCGCCTCCACCGCATCACCGTTCCTCAAGGGCCTGGGTGCGGCCACCAAGACGGCGGGCTTCCTGCGCGGCGCCGGCGTGGTCGGCGGCGTCGTCTCCACCGGCGTCAGCTTCTGGAACGCCGTCGACAGGGACCACGCCAAGGATTGGAAGGAGAACAAGGTCGGCTACATGGCCGACTGGGCGGAGGTCGGCTTCAACGCCTCGCTGACGGCCGCGATGATCGCCCCGACCCCGATCACGATCGGCGCGGCGGTGATCACGGGTGTCATCTACGGCGGCCTCAAGGTCGTCGAGCACTGGGACGACATCAAGGCCGGCGCCGGCAAGGCCAAGGACTGGGTGAAGGACAAGGTCAAGAAGTACAACCCGTTCAAGTGGTGAGCCGCGGGGGCGGGCCCGATCCCGCCCGCCCCCGACCGGCCCGCCCGCCCGCCCGCGCCGCTCAGTCCTCCACGTACAGGTCTTCCTTGTCCGGCAGCAGATCGGTCAGCTTGTCCCAGATCTCGCCCGGCGTGGAGCGGACGACCGTCAGGGTGCTCGCCGGAGTGACCTGGCCCGGCATGATGGGTTCTTCCGGGGCCTCCCGGATCCAGTAGCCCAGCGGACCGCAGTCCCAGGCGGCCAGGGCCCGGATCATGGTGGCGCGCTCGCCCTCGTGGCGGCCGTCCCAGACGGTGGTGACCCGCCAGGTCGCGTTGAGCGCGAGGACCAGTTCCAGGAACTGCTCCAGCGCCGGGCCGGTCAGAGCGGGGTCCACCCCGGTCGCAGCCCGGCGGGTCAGGTCGCGGATCTCCGCATCGTCCCTGGTCGCCCCGGCTGCCGCCGCCTCGTTGATCGCCACGAACACCGCGTCGAGGGTGCCCATGGTGGTCTCGATCCGGGTCACCTCGGGGAGTTCGACGTCCGGCTCGCCGCGCCGCAGGTTGATCTTGCGCGACAGCTCCCACACGAGCATCCCGGGCTCGACCGGAACGTACTCCGCTTCCTCCTCGCCCGGCCACGAGTCGAAGGAGACGACCGCCTCGGGACCCACCACGATCCCGTGGTCGACGGGGCCGTGCTCGCCGGTGATCTCGACCTGCACCGTCGTGAACGGGTGCGCCAGGGTGCTCAGCAGATCCCGCAGTACGGGCGCCAGCTCCCCCTCCTGCCCGACCAGGCCGACGCGCTGCAGCTCACCCATGGATTCCGTCAGTTCCTCCGGCGGCGTCTCGCCGTCCACCAGGAAGGCGAGGACCGCGATGTGCCGGCCTGCGAGTCGGAATCGGGCGCGGGAACTGTCGTAGGAGGGCATCTCTCGGCTCACTTCTCGGAATTCTGGACGTGGTTCGGTCAAATCACTGGATCAGCATACGAACCGACCGGAGCGCTCGGTGTGGTTCCCCCGCGCCCCGGCCGCACCCCGCTCAGCCGCGCATCACGCCCTGGACCGGGACGAACGACCCGCCCGACGCGAGCAGGCCGCTGCCCGCCGCGCCGCCGCCCGTGTTCGACGGGAGGCGGATGCCGAAGATCTCTCCGTCCTGACTGGTCTGCGGAGTCAGCAGCAGACCGTTGCGCGACTTGCGCGCCGCCACCACGAAGCCCCGGTACTGCGAGGACAGGGCGTCCGTCGTACCGGCCGTGAGCATGCCGAGGCCGCCGTCCGCGCCCTTGCGCAGCAGGGCTTCCAGCGGCTCGTCCAGCCGGGTGTCGTAGAGCAGTTCGGCGTCGTCCACGACCAGGACGTACGGGCGCCCCTGCGCCTTCTCCGTCAGCTCGGCCAGCTCCTCCTCGCCGCTCTCCGCGTTCAGGGCGCCGAGGACGCCCGGGCGCCCCTCCAGGTCCCGCAGCGGGGAGCGCCGCGGGGTGATGAGGATCAGGGGCGTGCCCGCGGCCAGCAGCGACTCGGCCGCGCACACCAGTGCCGTGGACCGGCCGGACTTCGGGGGTCCCGCGATCACGAAGCCGGGACCGGACTCCTCCAGGTTGATGCCGAGCGGAGCCAGCTCGTCCCCGCCCACCGCGAGCAGCGCCCACAGCGGCGACGGCGCGGTGAACTCCGGGTCCAGGGCCAGTGCCTGCTCCGCCGTGACCCGGGCGGGCAGGGCGTCGACCCGCATCGGGCGGCGGCGCGTCGGGATCCGGCCGTACCGGGCCTGCACCGCCTCCGTGATCTCCCGCAGCATCCGTACCTGGGCCTGGCCCGAGGGGTCCTGGTCGAGCAGGGCGATCTGCGTCTCGTCGATGCCGGTGTCGGTGATGCGCAGCGCGCGCCCCGGACCCATGTTCTTGGGGACCTCGCGGACGTGGATGCCGGCCATGGAGTAGTCGTTGGGGTCGGCGAAGCGCATGATCAGCCGGTCCGCGAACGCGGAGGCGACCATGCCGCTGAGGCCGCTGCGGTCGGCCGTCATGACCACCTTGAGGCCCACCGCCGAACCCTCGCGGAAGATCCGCTGGACCATCTCGATCAGCTGGCCGTAGTTGTAGGCCTCGAAGGCCGAGGTGAAGCCCTCCCAGCTGTCCAGCAGCAGGACCATCCACGGCAGGCGGTCCTCGGGAGCGGCCGCCGCGCGCTGTTCGGCCGCGCTCGACGCCCCTTCCATGGCGAGCAGTTGCTGACGCCTGCTGATCTCCGCCAGCAGCCGGTCGATGAGCCGCCGCACCCGGTCCGGCTCGTCACGGCTGACCACGGCGCCGACGTGCGGCAGCCGTACGAGGGGCAGCAGGGCGTTCGACCCGCAGTCGATCCCGTACACGTGGACGTCGCCCGGGTCGGTGGCGCGTGCCAGCGCTCCGGCCAGCGTCCGCAGTGCCGTGGACCGGCCCGAACGCGCGCCGCCGGCCAGCATCGTGTGCTCGCCGCCCACGAAGTCGAGTCCGAACGCGGCTCGCGCCTGCTGCGCCGGGAGGTCGGTGAGCCCGTAGCCGATCAGCGGTACGTCCCCGTGCGCGGGCCGGTCGGATGCCTGGGGCAGGTCCTCCAGCGTCACGTGTTCGGGCAGCGGGTCCAGCCACGGGCTGCGCGGCGCCGGGAAGCCCATCGCGTCCGAGCCCGCCCGGACGGCGTCGACGAGCACGGCGAGGTCGGTGACCATCGTGCCGTCGTCGCCCCCGTCGGCGGCCCTGGGCAGCGGGCGGCTGTACGACTGCCAGGTGAGCGGGATCAGGTTCGCCTTGGGGCCGCTGTTCCCGGTGGCCGGGCGCCGGCCACCGATCCGTGCGGACTGCACGCCCACGAGGGACTGCGCTCCGGAGCGGACGAAGGCCCGTCCCGGGGTGGACTTGGCGATGGCGCCGGAGTCGGGGGCGTCGATGACGTCCTGGGACTCGGTGCCGTCGGTCACGCGCAGCGCGATGCGCAGGTTCGTGTTGGCCCGGATGTCCGCGCTGACCACACCGGCCGGGCGCTGCGTCGCGAGGATCAGGTGCACGCCCAGCGAACGGCCTCGGCGCGCGATGTCGACGAGTCCGGCGATGAAGTCGGGGAGTTCGTTGACCAGGGAGGCGAACTCGTCGATGACCAGCACCAGGCGGGGCATCGGCTCCAGTTCGGGGCGCAGCTTCCTGGTGTCGTTGTAGTCCTCGATGTCCTTCGTGGCCGCGTTGAACAGGATCGTCTCGCGGTGGTGGAGTTCTGCGGCGAGCGAGGCCAGGGCGCGTTCGGTCAGGTGGGCGTCGAGGTCGCTGACCATGCCGACGGTGTGCGGGAGGCGGGCGCAGTCCATGAAGGCGCTGCCGCCCTTGTAGTCGATGAGGACGAAGTTGAGGGCGTCCGGCCGGTTGGCCACGGCCAGCGAAGCGATGATCGTCTGGAGCAGCTCGGACTTGCCCGCGCCGGTCGTACCGGCGATGAGGGCGTGCGGCCCGTCCCGCCGGATGTCCAGGGTGAACGTTCCGTCGGCCGCGATGCCGATGGGCGCCTCGGTCGTGGAACCTCCGGCCCGCCAGATCTTCTCGATGTCGCTCCCCGCCGGGTCGGGCATCTCGAGGAGGTTCAGCAGCCGGGCCGCCGTCGGCAGGGAGCCGCCCGCGTCGTCGCGGCTCACGTCGCGCACCGGCGCGAGGGAGCGGGCGAGCAGCTCGCACCACTCGGGTCCGACCTGGTCGGCCAGCACCTCGCCGACGGCCTCCAGCCCGCTGCCGCGCAGCCGCACCCGGGTCGGCGACTCGTAGGTCCACGCGACGACCGCCGAGCACTCCTCGGGGAGCACCCGCTCGTCCTCGTCCAGGCAGAGCGCGAAGATCCCGTACTCGGGCCCCTCCTGGAGCAGTTGCGGGACGCCGGGGACCCGGCGCAGGAGCCGCGCCCCGTCGAGGACCACCAGGACGAACGGGTCGGGGACCATGCTGCCCCGCATCGAGCTGTGGTTCTCGCGGGCGGCCTTGCGCCGGGCCAGCTCGTTGACGAGCTCGTTCACGCGGCGGGTGACGGCCTCGGGGTCGGAGCCGACCAGGGCGACGCAGTCCTGCCCGAGCTGGGGCGAGGCGTGCGGGAGCCAGTGGGCCCACGCCCAGTCGGCGCCGGCCTCGCGCACGGAGGACAGCACGACCAGCGAGAGGTCGCGGGGGCTGTGCAGCACGGCGGCCTGTACGGCGAGCCAGCGCACGGTGGCGAGGGCGCGGGCGCGGTCGCCGGCGACTCCGACGACGCGGAGTTCGGCGAAGGACAGGGTGACCGGTACGTCGGCCACCATGGGGAGCTCGGGCTTGTCCTCGGCGTATCCGCCGCGGGCCATGACCAGCTCGATGCCGGCCGGGAGGGTGCCGACGCCGATCCGCAGCTGGAGGGCGTCCACGTCGGTGATCCGGCGCTCCCACAGGCGGCGGCGCGGTCCCGTGGCGAAGAGCAGGACCTCGGCGGGGTCGGGGCTGTCGGCCCGCCGGTGGGTCTGGTCCTGCTTGCCGAGCCGGATCAGCTCGGCCTCGTAGGCGGCGACGTCCTTCTTGTACTGCTTCATCGAGGTCTTGTTCTTCTTCTTGCCCTCGCGGTTGTCGCTGATCCACTGCCCGAGCATCATCACCGGGGTCATCGCGCAGAAGAGCAGCATGTAGATCTGCTTGGTGACGGCGTACATGACCAGGCCGAAGAGCATCGGGGTGAAGGCCGCGATCATCTGGAAGCGGGCCTTCTCCGACTTGGACGGCATGACGGGCACGACCACCCGCGGCTGCGGCCGCAGCGGCGAGAGCCGGGGCGGCCGGTTGTAGGCGAGCCCGCCCTCGCCGGTCGCCGAGAGGTGCGCGTCCGGCTCGCCGACCACGTCGAGCACCAGGAGCGAGTCCCCGGCCCGTACGACGGTCCCCGGCGGCCAGGCCTGGTCGCCTTCGGCCGCTTCCCCGTCCAGCAGGACCCCCGCGCCCCCCTGGGCCTGGAGGGTGACGTTCCCCTTGACGTCGATCGTCACGCGCGCGGCGACGGGGGCCAGTGCGCCGTCCTGGACGGGCACCGTGCACGTGGGGGCGGAGCCGATGGTGGCCGTGCCGACGCCGAGGCGGACCACGCGGCCGGCGGCCGGGCCGGCGGCGATCCTCAGCTCGTAGCGGCCGGCGGGTTCGCCCCGGCGCAGCAGCGGGCCGATGGCGTCGTCGATGGAGACCCGCATGCCGTCGCGCAGGATCCCCGCGACCGGGGCCCCCGGCTCCCAGCGCTGCCCGTCCGCCCACAGGGTCGGCCCGGCGGGCGCGTGCATCGCGTGACCGGCGTGCAGCGGTACGACCACCTCGCGCGCCCCCGCGACCGGCCCCGGCGGGGCGACGCCCAAGGCCGAGGCCAGCGTTTCCGCCACATCGCGGGCCGTCGCCCGCTCGTCCGCGTCGACCACCACGTCCTGCGGGGATATACCCCCCGCTACGACCGTCACCCGGACTCGCATGCCCCGTCCCCTCACCGTCAGCGCGTGCTGCGCCGCCCACCCACTCGGTCCTCGCTGATCAAGTGAGGCTAGTACGTGTGCGGGGCGTCGGGAACAACCGCCCGGGGGTGAGGGCCCGTCCCGGTACTGCCGTACGTCTCAGGCCGCGGCCGGGGCGGCTGCCGACGGGGCGGCTGCCGTCGGCTCGAAGCCGGCGAGCATCTGTTCCAGCGCCCGCTGGTCCGGGCCCGTGAAGGGGTCGAGTCCGGGGGCGAGGCCGACCGTGTCGATCATGCGGGCGATGAGTCCGACCCCGGAGGCCGGCGGCAGGTGCGTGGAGAACACGAACTCGGGGTCCATCTCCTTGAGCGGCCGGACGGTGGCGAGGAACTTCTCCCGGTCCACCACGGACGCCCACGGGCTGTCCACCGACGCCCACAGCAGCTGCCCGGCGCGCAGTTCCTCGGGGCCGACCTCCCCGGCCTCCCCGCCGGCCGCGAGGCCGCCGTCGGGCAGGGGCGAGCCGAAGCAGTCGGAGCTGAAGCAGGACCGCGAGCGGTCGTCGTAGAAGCCGACGGTCGCGGGGTTGTCGAAGAGCGGCGGCCGGAAGGCGGTCAGCGAGCGGTCGCCGACGTCCAGTGCCTGGCCGGGGTTGAGCAGGAAGACCCGGTCCATCGGCAGCGGCCGCTCCGTGGACATCTCGCCCACGCCGAGGAAGGTCGTCACCAGGCGGGCCTTCGGGGCGGCCTCCAGCAGGGCGAAGATCCCGCCGGTGTGGTCGCGGTCGGGGTGGGTCAGCCAGATCCACCGCACGTCGGCGGGGTCGACGGCCTCGGCCAGCGTCTTCAGGAAGTCCCGGTCGGGCAGTCCCAGGCCGGTGTCGACGACGACGGGTTCCCGCGCGTGCAGGACGAACGCGTTGACCGGGACGAAGCCGAGGCCGGGTACTTCGAGGGCGTCGCCGAGGACGCTGACGTCCCGGCCGACTCTGCGAGTGGTCATGACGGAGCTCCGAAGGCCCCCTGATGTGAGCACGCTCGCGGCCGGCGGAGGCCCGGAGGCCTCCTTCTCCATCGTGCCCCCGGCCCGTCCCGCCCGCACCCGGCATTCCCCGTCGGGGACGGGAGCGTGAAAGGAGAACGCATTCCCGGTAAACGGGTAAACGGCGCGCATTCCCCTTTCCGCCCTGCGGAAAGGGGGTCAGCCATAAGACGCGCTAATACCCCGCGACCGGCGCCGCCAGAAGCTCCACGGCCACATCCGGCGCATAGCCCGTCGTCTCTCCCGTCCGCCGCGCGAATTCACGTACGCCGGCCAGCTGCTCGGGGCCGAAGCGGAAGTCGAGCGTGGTGAAGTACCGCTCCAGCAGTTCCGCGTCGAAGGCCTCCCAGCGGGCCGCCTGCTCGGCGACCTTGGCGACCTCTTCGAGGGATACGTCGCGGGAGGCGAGGAAGGCCTCGTGGACCTTCTGCACGACGACCGGCTCGCGCTCCAGGTACTCCTTGCGGGCGGCCCAGACGGCGAAGACGAACGGCAGTCCGGTCCAGTCCTTCCACATCTGCCCGAGGTCGTGGACGGTGAGCCCGAGCCGGGGCGCGTCGTGCAGGGAGGCGCGCAGCGCGGCGTCGCCGATCAGCACGGCCGCGTCGGCCTCCTGCATCATCAGCCCCAGGTCGGGAGGGCAGGTGTAGTAGTCGGGCCGCACTCCGTACTGCTCGGCGAGCAGCAGCTGGGCGAGGCGTACGGAGGTCCGGGAGGTCGAGCCGAGGGCGACGCGGGCGCCGTCCAGCTGGTCCAGGGGCACCTGCGAGACGATCACGCAGGACATGACGGGGCCGTCGCAGCCGACCGCGAGGTCGGGGAAGGCGACGAGCTCGCCGGAGTTGCGCAGGAACTCCACGAGGGTGATCGGCCCGATGTCCAGGCTGCCCCGGACGAGGCTGGCACTGAGGTTCTCGGGGGTGTCCTTGGTCAGCTCCAGGTCCAGCAGAGTGCCGGTTCGGGCCAGCCCCCAGTAGAGAGGCAGGCAGTTCAGGAACTGGATGTGGCCGACACGGGGCCGGCTGCGATAGACGTCCACATCGCGAGACTAGCCCCCGCGTCGGCGTCAGCCGTCTGGCGGGTCTCAAACGTCCGAGTGACGTGATCTTTCCCTCTGGTCTCGGCCGCAGGGTGCGTGCTAGGCTCGACGCAAGTTGCAGTTTGGTTTCCCTTGCAGTACGAGGCCTGCGGAGAATGTGACCCGCAGGCTTTTGTAGTTTTCAGACTTCTTAGCAGGTTCTGGAGCAGGGCGACCCTTTGGCCCATAGGAGGGCTCATGGCTACCGGAACCGTCAAGTGGTTCAACGCTGAAAAGGGCTTCGGCTTCATCGCCCAGGACGGCGGCGGCCCGGATGTCTTCGTCCACTACTCCGCGATCAACGCCGCTGGCTTCCGCTCCCTTGAGGAGAACCAGCTGGTGAACTTCGACGTCACCCAGGGTCCGAAGGGCCCGCAGGCGGAGAACGTCACCCCGGCCTAGTCGCCTGGGCCAACCAATCGCGGTTGGATAAGCAGTACCCAAGGAGCCCTGTCTTCTCTGCGCGAGCAGAGTCGACGGGGCTCCTGCCTTTGCCCTGGCCGGGTCGTCGGGGTGACGGCAGCGCCCCCTGGCACCATCCGACGGTGCCAGGGGGCGCTTGCTTGCCGTAGGCAGGCCCGGGGTCAGGCCTTCGGGGCTGCCGCCTCCGTGATCGTGATCTCCAGGAAGGTTTCCACGGTCTCCGAGATGCGGATCCGGAGGGTGTACTTGCCCGCGGCGACGCCCGTGGTGGAGACCTCCGGCAGGACGATCTTGCCGTCCGCCGTCGTCGCCGCCAGCGCCAGCTCGGTGAGCTTCCTGCCGTCCTTGTCCAGGAAGTACGGCGTCGCGCCCGCCGCCGCCGGGTCCGCGGGGACCCACTTCCCGTCCTTGTCCTTCGCACCGAACCCGGCCACGGCCTTCGCCCCGGCCACCGGCTTCTCCTTGGCCGTCGCCAGGAACTCGACGCCGCTGATCGCGGCCCCGGTCACCGCCACGACCGGCTTGTCCGCGTTCGCGCCGCTGCGGACCACCAGGTCCGCCTCCGGGACCGGTACCGGCTTCGCCGGGGTGACCTTGCCCGCGATCCGCACGGAGACCTCGGCCGAAGTGATGTAGCCGGTGGCGCGCAGGACGAACGCGCCCTCCTTGGCCCCCGCCTTCAGCCTCGGCACCGTGACCAGGCCCTCGGCGTCCGCGTGCAGGACCACGAAGTCCTTGCCGTCGGCCGCGAAGACGGTCTTGCCGGTGGTGTCCTCGTCGACCGAGACCACGATCGCCTGGCCGGTGGCCGGCTTGCCGTCGCTCAGCAGCGCCTTGATCTGCGGGGTCTGCCCGAACACGGTCCCGGCCTCGGCGGTGAGCTCGGCGGAGCCGACCACCTCCAGCTTGGCCAGGGTCGGCGTCGGAGTCGGCGTAGGCGTGGGGGTCGGAGTGGGAGTCGGCGTAGGCGTCGGGGTCGGCGTGGGAGTCGGCGTCGGCTTGGGCGCCGGCGGCGGCACGACCGGCGGGTTGTAGACCGGGAAGTCGGCGGCGGGCGGGTTCGCCACGGGCACGCCGTCGCCGGCCTGGTACTGCCGCATGTACCCGAGCACGGTGTTCACGTACTCGCGCGAGTTGTTGTAGCTGAGGATCGCCTTGTCGAGCTGCGCCGCGTCGGAGAGGTTCCGGCCGCCCGCGCACAGGTAGAGGCCGGCGCCCAGCGTCGCGTCGTAGATGTTGTTCGGGTCGCGCTTGCTGTCGCCGTTGCCGTCGGCGCCCCAGGTCGCCCAGGTGGAGGGGATGAACTGCATCGGGCCGACCGCGCGGTCGTAGACGGCGTCCCCGTCCCACTCGCCCTTGTCGGTGTCCTTGATCTCGGCGAAGCCGTTGCCGTCCAGGCGCGGCCCGCGGATCGGCTTCTCGGTGTACCCGTCCGCCTTCAGCCCGTATCCGGAGGCGTGCACGGACTCGGTCCGGCCTATGCCCGCGAGCAGCTGCCAGGGCAGCTTGCAGCCGGGCAGCGCGGCGGCCACCGACACCTCGGCGCGCTTGTACGCGTCGAGGGCGGTCATGGGTATGCCGGCGGCGGCCCCTTCGGGGGTGGCGGCACCGGGGGGAAGCGGCGGCGGGTCGGCCATCAGGTCCGGCAGGTCCAGCCTGGCGTCACCGCGGTCGGTGGCCTGCGGACTGTCGGGGGTCGGCTCGGCCTCCCCGGCACCCGCGATCGGCGTGTTGGTCACGACCGCGGCGGTGGTCAGGCTGGCCGCGAGGGCGGCCGTGCACATGACCTTGCGCGAGGTGTTGACGAGGTGACGGTGAAGTGGCTTCACAGTGCGGCAATCCCCCCAAGGCGGCGGCCGATCCGGGCCCCCGTACAACGTAAAAACGTCACATCTTGCTTCACGTACGGCCGGTCGGGCCGTGGATGTTAACTGTCTATCAGGTCTTCGGACCCGACTCACCGTCCCCCCGGGAGATGTGCCCCACCATTCGTCTCGTCTTCACCGGTCCCTTGTCCGTAATTGAACTAAGGCCTTAAGTCCCTGCCCCATTCGCCCCAATGGCCCATACTTGGCCGCTCTGCGGTCTTTATTCTTGTCGGATGGCAACGAGCAAGAAGGACCAGCGGCGCGAGGCCCGCGATCGACTGCGCGAGGAACGCGAGGCGCAGGCCCGGCGGGCGAAGCTGCGCGGGCGCGTGTTGATCGGCGGCGCGCTGGTCGCCGTACTGGCCGTCGCGGTCGGCATCGGCGTCTACGCGTCCAACTCCTCCGGCTCGGGCGACGAGGCGGCCGGCAAGCCCTTCGTGCAGCCGGCCAACACCACCGGCAAGGACGGGATCGTGATCCCGTACGGCAAGGCGGACGCGAAGAACGTCCTCTCCGTCTGGCTCGATCCGCGCTGCCCCTACTGCGCGGGCGTCGAGATCGGCCTCGGCCGGACCATCAAGGAGCAGGCGGACGCGGGCACGTACCGCGTCGAGTACCACTTCGCCACCTTCCTGGACAAGGCGCTGGGCGGCGGCAAGGGATCCAAGCGCGCGGTCAACGCCCTGGGCGCCGCGGTGAACGAGAGCCCGGAGAAGTTCATGGAGTACCTCCAGGTGCTCTACAAGAACCACCCGGAGAAGGAGACGGACGACAAGTTCGGCTCCACGGCCACCCTGCTGGAACTCGCGGACCAGGTCCCGGGCCTGCGCACGCCCGGCTTCAACCAGGCGGTCAAGGAACTCACGTACATGCCGTGGGCCGAGAAGGTCGGCCAGGCCTTCTACGACCAGAACATGCAGGGGACGCCGGACGTCTCCATCAACGGCACGAAGCTCACGGTCAATTCGGGTCAGGGCATCGACTCGATCACCCCGGACGCGTTCAAGAAGCTGATCGGCGAGAACCTGAAGTAGGGGGGCCGGGGGCGGCGGCATGGGCCCGTAGCGGCCCGTGCCAGTCGTCGGAGCACTACAGGGACCGCGCTCTTTCCAGGTTCGCCCGCACCGCGGCAGTCGTCGGATGACCCGGACTCAGTACCCGCTCGCAGCCTTCCAGGGTGCGCTCGTACAGCGGCACTGCCCGGTCCAGCTCCCCCGCCGCCACGAACGCGCCCGCGAGATTGTTCCGGGAGGTCAGGGTGTCGGGGTGGTCGGCGCCCAACAACCGCTCGCGGTCCTCCAGGGTGCGCTCGTACAGCGGAATCGCCCGGTCCAGATCCCCCACCGACTTGTAGGCGAACGCCAGGTTGTTCCGGGACAGCAGGGTGCCGGGGTGGTCGGCGCCCAACAACCGCTCACGGTCCTCCAGGTTGCGCTCGTACAGCGGAATCGCCCGGTCCAGGTCTCCCGCCGACGCGAACGCACCCGCGAGGTTGTTCCGGGAGGTCAGGGTCTCGGGGTGGTCGGCGCCCAACAACCGCTCGCGGTCCTCCAGAGTCCGCTCGTGCAACTGCACCGCCCGGTCCAGGTCTCCCAGCGCCTGATACGCGGAGGCAAGATTGTTGCCGCATCTCAGGGTGTCGGGGTGGTCGGCACCCAATGCCCCCTCCTGGGCGGCGAGGGTGCCCTCGTACAGCGGAATCGCCCGGTCCAGATCCCCCGCCGACTTGTACGCGCCCGCCAGGTTGTTGCGGGCGGTCAGCGTGTTGGTGTCATCGGTCCCCCGCACCCGCTCCTGTGTGGCGAGGGCGCGTTGGAAGGCCCGGATGGCTGGGGAAACTGCGCCTTGTCCCTGTTGGTAGGTGGCGGCGCGGTCGAGAGCGTAGGCGGTGGCGATGGTGTCGTGGTCGGGGGTGTGGTGGCGGGTGAGGGCCTCGACGTGCGGGAGGAGTGCCCGGCATCGGGGCCAGTTCACGGGATGATCGACCTCGGTGGGGAAGGCGATCCCAAGGCAGACGGCGGCCTGGTCTCGGGCCGAGTCGATGTTGTCGGGAAGGCGGTGGGGGTCCTCCGGGTCGGGGGTGCGGCCGAGGGCCTGGACGAGTCGGTGCACGCTCAGGGTGCCGTCGTGGTTGTCGGTGACCATGGAGTAGGCGACGAGCCTGCCGATCGCGGACGCGAGGGCGGGCGGCTCCGCGACGGCGGTCAGCACGTCGCGGGGGATGCCTGCGGGGGCGTACCAGGCCAGGATCCGCAGGAGGTCTCCGGCCAGGGGGGTGTCGGCCAGGCGGTCGAGGGTCAGCCGCCAGATCCTCGCGACCGTGCGCTCGGAGTCGCCGCCCTCGGCGGTGGCTGCGAACATCGCGGCGGGCCACTGGGCCAGCATCTCGAGGTAGGCGCGGGGACCGGTGCCGGTTTCGGCGCAGTAGGCCGCGGCCTGCTCGACGGCCAGGGCCAAGTGCCCCAACTCCACACACAGCACGTCGGCGCCGTCGGTGTCCCGCAGTCCGTGGTGGTCCAGGATGCGGGTGAACAGGGCGACGGACTCGGTCGGTTCGAAGACGTCCAGGCGGATGGCGGCGGTGGTGGCATACCTGTGCCAGCCGGTCGCCCGCCGGGTCGTGACCAGGACCCGGCCCCGGCCCGCAAGCCGGTCGATGACCGCGCCGACGTCCTCGACGCGGTCGACGTTGTCCAGGACGACCAGCCAGTCGCCGTGCGCGGCCAGCCACTGCACCGCGCGCTCGACCTGGAGCTCTGTCGGCAGCTCTCCCAGCCCCGGCTGGAGCGCACGGGCCAGGGACGCCAACCCGGCATCGACCGCTTCCGGGCCGTCCGCCGTGATCCACCACCGCACGCGGGCGGTCGCCCGGTGCAGGGCCCAGTACGCGGCCAGCGTGGACTTGCCGACCCCGCCCAGCCCGTGGACCGCGTGCAGCACCACCCCGCCCGCGCCGTCGGCGAAGGCCTCGTCCAGCGCGTCCAGCGCCGCGCCCCGGCCGACGAACCCCGCCGCTGCCGGGATGTTCGACACCCCTTGCACCGCGGCGTCCGGGTCGATCGGCGCGTACGCCTCGGCCGGCAGCGCCCGCTCGGCGTACACCACCACCGGGTTGACCACGTCGCCGCCCGCCGCGATCGCTCCCTGTGCGGCCGTCGCCGCCACCGAGTCGACCACGTCGCCACCGGCCGCGATCGACCCCTGCTCAGCCTTCACCTCCGGCGGCGCCGGGGCGGCGACGGGTGAATCGGCGGCGCGTCGCCGCGGCGGGAGCTTCACGGGCCCCGGTGGGCGCTCGCCCCGTCGACGTCCCCGCCCGCCGCGATCGAGCCGCCGCTCGCGGAGATCCCGGGCCCGCCCGCGACCGGGCCCGCGCCCGTACCCGTACCGGGCGCCGCGTCACGGGCTCGCGCGTTGCTCACGTTCCCGGCCGCTGCGACCGACCCGCCCTCCGCGGACACCGGCATCGGGGCGGGGGCGGGGGCGGGGGCTGCGGCCGCGCTCCCCGCGGCCTGTGCGGCCTGTGCGGCCTGTGCCGTGAGCCTGAGCTGCCACAGTGCGACCCCCAGCGCGGCGATGCCGGCGACCGCCCCGGCGATGCCCCAGCCCTGGGCGGCCCCCTCCGGGTGCCCCACCGAGACCCACACCGTCAACCCGGCCGCCGCACCGGTCCCGACGACCGCCAACGCCCACCAACACGCCCTCAGCCAACCCGTCATGGCTCCATGCTGGCCCCTACCGCATGATCAAATCCCGGGTTCCCCCACAGGGATCACCGTCAGGCGGCGGTGCCGTCCGCCTCCATGGTCATGCGGGCCACGTGCAGCGCCAGGTAGGAGACCTCGTCCTCGCTCAGGTGCTGGCCCAGGCGCAGTTCGACGATCGTCGCCAGCTGCTGCGCGGTGCGGGCCGCCTCCGGGTAGTGCTGGCGGATGCCCTTGCCGATCGTGGACTCGTGGCCCTTCAGCTGCTGGTGCTGCTGGACCCGCACGAAGAGGTAGCGCACGTGGGTGATGAACCGCGCCGCGCTCATGGACTCCTGCGGGACCTCCAGCCCGTACCGCTCCCGTACGACGGCCAGCATCTGCTGGATGACCCCGGTCATCGTGTACGTGAAGGACAGGTCGCCCGTGGCGAAGCCGGCGTTGACCAGGTGCAACGTGAGCGCGGTCGCCTCGGAGGGGTCCAGCTTCGGGTCCACGCGCGCGTTGATGGCCTCCAGCAGGCGCTGTGCCTGGGCGTACTCGGCGGCGTACAGGGTCTGGGCCTCGGCGCGCAGCGGGTACTCGACGACGACGCCCCGCGCGGCCCGGTCCAGCGCCCCGGCGACGTGGTCGGCGACGGCGATGGCGAGGGTGGGGCGGGTGGAATCGCGCCCCTCGATGCCGACCTCGCTGAGGGCGATCACGACGGCCCGCAGGACCTCCTCCCCGATGAGGGAGAGGACCTCGGCCAGGTGGTCGGGGTCGCGGCCGTCGGCCGGGACGAAGACACGCACGATCAGAGCGGGGTCGACGCGCTGGCCCTGACGGCAGTTGAAGCCGATGCCCCGCCCGGTCAGGATGACTTCCTGGCCCTGCTCGTCACGCGCGAGGACCACGTTGTTGTTGAGGACACGCAGCGCCTTCACCGCCTGCCCTCCTTCCTGTCCCGGGTCCGATTTCTTCCCATGGTCTCGCATCGTCCGCCGTCCGGGCCCGGCATGATCCGAAAGACACGCCCCGGCCCCGCCCGGCCCGGCCCGGCGCGCGCCCACGTCCCCGTACGGGCACGGGCGCGCGCCGGACCGACGGCGGGTCGTCACCGCCTGACGGTCACCACGGGGGCGCCGGCGGAGACTTCCCGGCCGGTGTGCGGCTCGACGGAGGCGAGGTCCGCGGTGTTGGTGACGGTCATGAGGGTGACGGTCGGGTGGCCCGCGGCCCTCACGGCGTCGAGGTCGACCTCGACGAGGAGGTCACCGGCACGGACCTGCTGGCCGGTCGCGACGCGCACGTCGAAGCCCTCCCCGTTCATCTGCACCGTGTCGATGCCGACGTGTACGAGCACTTCGACGCCGTCCGCGGTACGGATGCCGAAGGCGTGGCCGGTCTGGACGACCGTGACCAGCTCGCCGTCGACCGGGGAGACGACGTGGCCGTCGGCGGGCTCGATGCCCACGCCCTCACCGAGCGCGCGGGAGGCGAACACCGGGTCCCCGACCTCGTCGAGACCGACCACACGGCCCGCGACCGGTGCCGCGAGCGTGAGCCCGTCGGCGGCGGCGAGCGGGGCAGCGGCCGGGGAGGCGGTGGCAGTGGCGGTGGCGGAACCACCAGCGGCACCGGCGGAAGCGGCGGTGGCACTGGTGGAAGCGCCGGCAGCGGCGGTGGCTCCGACGGTGACGAGCTCGCGCTCATCGGCCGCCACGGCCCCACCGTGCGAGGCGGCCTCGGCGGCCTCGGCCGCGTCGCGCTCGGCGTTGGCCTGGGCCCGCTCCTCCGGGGTGCGGAAGTCGGAGAAGTACACGAGCGCCATCGAGACGAAGAAGGACGCCGTGATCGCGATGGTGTAGGTGCCCATCGGGTTGAAGACCGGGATGGTCAGCATGGAGGTGAAGGCGAAGGCCTTGGTGTCCACGCCGCCCAGGACGCCCACGATCACGCCGCCCACGAGGCAGCCCACGAGCATGCGCGGGTAGATCCGCTTGAAGCGCAGGTGGATGCCGTACAGCGAGGGCTCGGAGATGCCGCCGAGCAGGCCCGCGGCCAGGGCGCCGGTGGCGGTCTGGCGCATCTCCTTCTCGCGGTGGCGCAGCGAGAGCAGCAGCACACCGGCGGTCGCGCCGAAGCAGGCGAAGTTCCAGGCGCCCATCGGGCCCTGGATGAAGTCGTAGCCGAGGGTGTTGATGTTCACCAGCATGAGCGCGTTCAGCGGCCAGTGCAGGCCCAGCGGCACCAGGAACGGGTACAGCAGCGGGATGATGATCGCGAAGACGATCGGTGCGTTGCCGTTCAGCCACGACAGGCCCGAGCCGAGGCCGTTGCCGGCCCAGACGCCCATCGGGCCGATGAGGAAGGCGGTCACCGGGATCATGATCAGCATGCTGAAGAACGGCACGAAGACCAGGTGCACGGTCTCCGGGAAGACGCGCTGCAGTCCCTTGTAGACCAGGGCGAGCACGGCGACCATCAGCAGCGGCACGAAGACCTGGCCGCCGTAGTCGTTCAGCTGCATCGGCAGCCCGAACACGTGCGCCACGCACTGCTGCGTGCCCAGGGTCGCGTTGGTGCTGCAGGTGACGCCGGGGATGCCGGCCTTCTCGTTGAGCATGCCGGTGAAGTTCGGGGTCATCACCGCGGCCATGACGGCGGCGCCCACCCAGGGGTCGATCTTCAGCTTCTTGGCCGCGTTGTAGGCGACCATGATCGGCAGGAAGTACAGCACCGAGCGCCACATCGCGTCGACGAAGACCCAGGTGGCGGACTTGTCCGCGGCGCGGAAGTCGACCACGCCCAGGGCGTCGAGCACGGAGGCGATCGCGATGATCAGCGAGGAGCCCAGCAGCACGCCCATGAGCGGGCGGAACGAGTCGGAGAGGTACTCGAAGAAGTTGTCGACATAGGCGTAGCGACCGCGGCCCTTGGCCCGGGCCGCCGCCTTGACGTCCGCGTCGGACTGCGGGCGGGCGGTACCGCCACCGCTCATCGACGGCAGGTTCATGATCTTGGAGTAGACGTTCGCGACGGCTCCGCCGATCACGATCTGGAGGCGGTCGCCGGACTGCGGCACGGTGGCCATGACACCGTCGAGGGCGTCGAGCGCGGCCTGGTCGACCTTCTCCCCGTCGTGGAGCTGGAAGCGCAGCCGCGTCGCGCAGTGCGTGAGGCTCTCGATGTTCCCTGCGCCGCCGACGCCGCGGAGGATCTGCTCCGCCAGCGCACCGGGCCCTGCTGTGGGTGTGTTCATGATGCGTCCTTGCATCCCTGGGCTCTTGCCGTCCATCGGTCCGCGATCTCTCCCGCCCGGATCAGGGCAACAAAAAAGGCCCGGGTCGCGCCAAAGGCGCTACCCAGGCCTTGCCTCCCCTCGAGCGGCGAGCCGCCGTGGCACCGCGCGTGGCGGTGACGGAGACGTCCTCGGGGAGTAACAATCCTGCGATCGAGATCGATCGAAATTCACCTTACACCGACCACACAGCACCTCGGCCGACCTCGGGGAAGGCGGCCGGGAGATGTCCGTCACGGGGGCACTTCGACCCGGCCGAAGGCCTCTGCGGAACACCTCGGAGAAGGCCGGCTCCTCGGCCGAACGGCACGGCCGAACGGGCTCCGCCGAACGGCACGGCCGAACACCTCAGGAGGAGGCCGGCTCCTCGGGGGTGTAGGCCTCCCGGCAGGCGCCGCAGTAACGGGTGGCCTCCACCCCCTGGGCCCGGGCGCGGTCCACGGCGGCCCTGGCCCGCGCCGCGGTCCGGTTCCCGTCGCGGACGAGCCAGATCGTGCCGACGAAGATCGCGACGGCTACGACGGCCCCGACAGCCGTGAGCCACGGCCAGCCCTTCTCGTCGGCGTAGTACTTGCCCGCGGCCGCGGCCATGAGGGCGATCACGGTCCCCTCTCCGACGTGCATGCACCCGCTGGTCTCGAGCGCGTTCCCGATCAGCACGGTGCCCGTCGCCCCGCACCGGGGACACGGCACGGCCGCGGTCGACTTCCCGACCCCCTGCCGGTCGCGCCCCGCCTGTCCGCCACCCGCCCCGTCGTTCCCCACCCCGTCCGTCATGGGCCCATGATGACCTTCATCCGCGTGCACACGTCAACCAGTAGGCGCAAGGAGCCCCGCCTCACAGGCAGGCCCACACCGTCTTCCCCGGCACTCCCGGCCCGCGCGGCCCGACGCCCCACTCCCGCGCCACGGCCCGTACGAGCACCAGCCCGCGCCCGCCCTCCGCGGACCAGGGGTCCACGGCCGCCTCCGCCTCGGGCGGCTCCCCGTCCCCCCGGGCGTCGCTCACCTCCACCCGGACCCGCAGGCCGTCGTAGCCGAGCCGCACCTCGAAGTCCCTCCCGGGCACCCGCCCGTGCAGGACGGCGTTCGCGGCCAGCTCCCCGACCACCAGCTCCACGTCCTCGGCCAGCGCACAGCCGTGCGGAATCCCCCAGGCGGCCAACTGCACCCCGGCGAGCCGCCGGGCGAGCCGGGCACCGCGCGGGGTGGCGGAGAGGAGCTGCCGGAACTCGCCCGGTGCCATGTCACTCAATTCGGTCGTCACCTCACCGAGCGTGGCCGGTCCGCCGTAGGCTTTCCAGGAACGGCGGCGCTACGGCGAAACCCCGTAGGGCCGACGGCGGTTGCGTGTACGGCCTGTACGGGTGAGGGCGGTTCAGCCTATGAACGACCTGTCGGAGCGCGAGGAGGAGCCGGAACGACCGGTGGAGGTCGACGGCACGGCGTACCTCTTCAAGGCGCTCGGCAAAATCATCAAGGTGCTGCGGGAACGGGCGGGCCTCCAGCAGAAGGAACTCGCCGCGCTGGTTCACGTGGGAGAGGACCTGGTCTCCTCCATCGAGCGGGGCGTACGGACGCCCCAGCCGGACTTCCTGGAGAACGTGGACCGCGCGCTGGGTGCGGGGGGCGTGCTGACGGCGGCGATCCCGGACGTGAAGGAGGCGCTGAAGCGGGCGCGGACGCGGCATCCGGATTGGTTCCGGAAGTTCGCGGACGCGGAGGCGGGGTCGGTGGCGCTGCATTACTACGGCGTGCAGGCCATCCCGGGCCTCTTGCAGACCGAGGCATACGCACGGGCTGTATTCCGCCACCGTCGGCCGGTGTTCGACGAAGAGGCCATCGAGAGGCGCGTATCGGACCGCCTCGCTCGTCAGGTGATTCTGGAGCGGTGGCCCGCCCCTACCTTCAGCTTTGTACTGGAACACGCCATCCTGCTCCGCCCCACTGGCGGCCCAGAAGTCCACCGCAACCAACTGCACCGCCTGCTGGAAGTCGGTCGACTCCGGACCGTGCACCTTCAGGTGATGCCGACCGAACGCGATGAACACCCTGGCCTGGAAGGTGCGTTCACCCTCCTTCGCCCCAAAGGCCGCAACGAGGTGGCCTACACCGAGACCTACGGTCACGCCCATCTCATCACCGATCCCGAGCAGGTCAGGATCTACAGCGAGCGCTATGGGATCATCCGGGCACAGGCACTCACGCCACACGAGTCACTGGCCCTGATCGAGAAGTTGCTGGGAGAACTATGAACACCACAAACCTGGCCTGGTTCAAGAGCAGCTACAGCGGCGGTGAAGGCGGCGAATGCCTCGAAGTCGCCTTCGACTGGCGCAAGTCGAGCTACAGCGGCGGCGAGGGTGGCCAGCGCGTCGAGGTCGCCGGCTGCGAGACGGCCGTCCACATCCGCGACTCCAAGGTCCCGGCCGGCCCCCAGCTGGCCATCGCTCCCGCCGCCTGGGCCGCCTTCCTCGGCGGAGTCACCGCGGCCTGAGGGCTCAGTGGGGGACGGCGTCCAGCGCGGCCCGGGCGATGTCCTCCGCGGACCCGGAGCACCTGGACGCGGGCACGTCCAAGCTGCCCAGGTCCACCCTGACGACGAGGTTGCCGTCGCGGACGGAGAGGGAGCACATCGTGGCGGTGTCCGCGCCGCCCCGGAAGGCCTCTTCGCCGAACCCGAGGCCGACCACCTGCGCGCCGTCGACCGCCAGCGCACGGAAGGCCTTGGTCTGGGCCTCGGTGGCATCGTGGACGCCGTCGTTGGCGAGCACGTTCCACCGGACCCGGGCCGTGCGTGCCGTGCCCTCGCCGCCGAACCAGGTGCAGCCGGTCTGGGTCTCGTCGCCCTTCGAGGAGTGGCGGTCGCTGCCCCGGTCGCGCGGCTGGAGCGGCAGCTTCGGGGCGAGCTGCTCGCACTCTCCGAGCGCCCGGTACTTGGCCGGCGTGATCGGTCCGCTCGGCGGGTTCGACGCCTGCGGCCGGTTTCCCCCGTCCGTGCCTCCGGCCGGCCACAGCCCGTACGCCGTCCCGCCGAGCGCACCCACGGCCAGGACGCAGAGCGCCACGATCAGGGCCCGACGCGGAGCGCGGCGGGGCGCGGCGGGATCGATCCGGGCGACGCCCGGCTCCGTGGGCAGGGCGGCCTGCCGCTCCCCGGTCGTCGGGGCCGACTCCGGCAGGGGCCGGGGCAGGTGCAGCGGCTTCGGCGGCGGCCCGGAAGCCTCCACCCCGGCCGGCTCCACCCCGGCCGGGGCCTCGGCGGGCTCCGGCTCCTCCGGTCGTACGGGGGCATGCAGCACCGTGTCGTCCGGGCCGTCGAGCAGCCGGTCGATGGCGGCCCGCTGCGAGGCGGTCATCCGGTACACGGCGGGCGGCCACTGGCGGCCCGCCGGCGCCACGGGGCCCAGCAGCGCGAGGAGCCGCGCCGGGGCCGGCCGGGCCGCCGGATCCTTGGCCAGGCACTGCGTCAGGATCTCGCGCAGCCCGGCGGGGACACCGCTCAGGTCCGGCTCCGCGTGGACGACGTCGTACAGCGTCTGGAGGGTCGAGGGCCGGGTGAAGGGGCTGCGGCCCGTCGCCGCCATGACCAGTACGGAACCGAGCGAGAACACGTCGCTGGCCGCCGTCAGCCGTTTCCCCTCGGCCTGCTCCGGCGACATGAAGGGCGGCGAGCCGATGACCAGGCCGGTCCGGGTCAGCCCGAGGTCTCCCTCGTTCCCCGGTTCCGTCTCCGCCGCCCGTGCGATGCCGAAGTCGATGACGCGGACGCCGTCTTCGGCCAGGAGGACGTTGTCGGGCTTGAGGTCGCGATGGATGAGTCCCGCCCGGTGGATCTCCGCGAGCGCCGACGCCAGTCCCGCCGCGAGCCGGCGCACCAGGTCCTCGGACAGCGTCCCGACCTCCGCCACCGCGGCGCTCAGTGAGGGCCCGGCCACGAACACCGAGGCCAGCCAGGGCGTCGCGGCGTCCGCGTCGGAGTCCATCACGGCCGCCGTGTAGGCCCCCGAGACCTTCTGCGAGGCGGCCACCTCCCGCCGGAAGCGGGCTCGGAACCCGTCGTCGGCGGCCAGGCCCGCATGGACGTGCTTCACCGCGACGAGCCGCCCGTCGGGCGCCGCCCCCAGCAGCACCCGGCCCATGCCGCCGCTGCCCAGCTCGGCGAGCAGCCGGTACGGGCCGGACACGGCCGGGTCGGACTCCTTGAGCGGCTTCACCGCGCCACCGCCGGAGCGGGGGCGGAACCGGGCGTGGAGGCCGGCCTGATGATGTCCCGCACGTAGAACCCCTCGTCATGCCAACTGCCTTGGCGCACACCCTGCTTCCCGCCGGGTCGCGTACGGACCGGTCCAGTAGACGTAACGGCGGCCCTCGCCGTCCAGCCCGTCCGGGATCCGAAGGGGACCGCTCGGGCGCACGGCTCCTCGCAAGTGCCGCATCCTGCGGCCCGCTTCATGTTCTCCGCCCGTCCACGGATCAATGGGGCAGTCTCTGCTGCCGAGGGGCGTCTTCCGAATCACCCGCACCCAAGGACGGTTCAGCGCTCCGGACTTCGACGACCCGGCCGACGCGGACGTGCTCTTCTCCTGGAACGAGTTCCTGTCCGTGACCGTGGTGTGGTGCGTCTTCGCCGTCCTGCTGGGGCCGCTCTGCGGACTCGCCGGACACCTCTCCCGCACGGGGTCCGGCACCCTCCGGCCGCTCCTGGACCGTCACCCGCCTCCTGGCCGTGGCGGTCGTCCTCGTCCTCGTCCTCGTCCTCGTCCTCGTCCTCGTCACCACGACGGCTGTCAGCGCGAGGCGTTCCGGTTCGCACTGAACAGGGGGCCACTCGGCGCGCAGCCCCCTGCCTCTGCGCATTTCCCGGGTTCCCCGGGATTCCCGGGTTTCCCGGTCGATTCAGCCCGTCAAAGCCCGGATCGCCGTAATGACGGGGACTCCGGCTTCTCCTATGAGCGCTGCAATTCCGGAGAACGTCCGGAGGATCCTCCTGAATCCGTCCTCGGAGGGATTCGCCTGGATCTCTTCGACGGCCGCGTCGATTTCGGCCCGGTCGGCGACGTCCAGGTGCTGCCTCATCGCCCGGACTTCCTCGAGGAGTTCCTCCAGGGCGGACGCCTCCGGGGCCGCTCCGCCGGCGTGTTTTCCCCCGGCCACGATGTCGCCGGAGCCCGTGTGCGAGGCCTTGCCGATGCTCCCCGCCCCGTACTGCGTGTACTGGTCACCGCCCACTACCGGCCGCCTCCCCTGATGTCGCCGGAGCCGCTGTGCTGGGCGACGCCGACGGCTCCGTCCCCGTACTGCTTGATCTGGTCGCCCATGACCGCTTCCTTGATGTTGATGGTCACCGGGGCACTGTCCGGCCGGCCGATGGCCTTCGTGATCTCGTAGACGAGGTTCTGGATCTCGCTGTGGTCCAGGGACCACACGGCATCGCGCTGCGTGCCCGAGGTGTTGAGGACCAGGCCGTACACCGGGGGCTTGCTGATCACTCTGACCAGCTGCCAGATCAGCAGGCCGAGAACGGCGAGCGTCACGACCCCGGCGAGGTTCCCCCAGATGGCCACGGCGATCGCACCGAGGACCAGACAGCCCAGGGCCCGACGGATGAACACCCTCCAGGCCGCCCCTTTGTCTACCTCCAATACGCGCTGCCCGACGTGGGAGATGTTGCGCAGCGGATAAGCCTCACCTTCGACCCACAGAACCCCCTCCTGCACACGGACCTGAACCGTCGAATTTCCATCCGCCATATTGAGCCCCCCTGGCTGTTTTTGGCGTTGACGGCTCGAAGTGTAGGGCGGCTGTGACTGGCCAAGTAGCGATTGGACTGTTTCAACGTAGTCATGATCATTGTTGGATTCCGCTTGACAGTTGGGGGGTGGTGGAATGGGGGGTTCCGGGGGGTGGGGTGGGGTGAGGGCGTACGGGGCTGCGCAGGCGTGGGGGCTGCGACGGCGGGGCGGGGGCGGGGGTTGGCGGGGCCCGCGCACTCGGTGGCTTCGACGGTTACCGGGGGGCGTCCCGGAAGTCCAGTGTCCTTTCGGTGCGGGCCGGTCCCTCAAGGGCGCTCCTTCGTCGCGTCGCTACGCGATGGCCTTCGGCCACCCTTGACCGACCGACCCACCCCGAAACGCCACAAGACTCCCGGGATCCCCCCGGGGGATGGCCGGGAGGAACGAGAGGGAGGAGCGGCCGAGTCACAGCCCCATCGGGCCCGCGTTCCGCCGGTCAGCCGAACCGTCATGAATGGCCGACCACATCCCCCTCCTGGGCGCCGAGGCGCACCAAATCGCTACACAGTCGCTCTCGGCTCAGCGACTGACCGCCGTCTGGGGCTGGGAGGCGCAACAGATCGCTACACGGTCACCCTCGGCTTAGCGGCTGGCGGCCGTCTGGGGCTGAGAGGCGCGCGACAGATCGCGGCACACACCCTCCCGGCTTGGCGGTTGATGTGGGCGGCGGGTCGTTGCGCACTGCCGTGACGGGCCCGGGCGGGGTGGGACTGTTCGGGGCGGGCGTCGTATCGTTCGACCTTTCGCACGAAAGGAACGTGGTCCGATGCTCGGCTACTGGCTCGCGGTGGTCCGTCGGCTGGCGCTCCCCGCGGCGACGGTGGGCCTTCTCATCGCCGGAGCGATGGCTGCCGTCATGGTTCTCGGGGACGGCGCGGCCGCGGGCGGTGCGCTCGCGCAATCCGCGGGATCCGGGGCCGTCGTCGCCGCGCTGTTCGCGGCGCTGCTCGCCACCCAAGCCGCAGTCGGAGCCGCCCGCACGGCCGGCCACTACGGACTCGCCCTGGACGCGGACGCCGTCGCCGTGCCCTGCGACGTGGAGATACGCCTGCCGCACATACCGGGCCGTACCGCCTTCCAGCTGACCGACAGCGTGCGTCACGCGATCGCCCGGGCGCCCATGCTGCGCGTCGAGCAGACCGGCGAGTTCGGCCACGGCACGCTCGACCTCGAACTCCGCGCCCCTTCGGGCCTGCGGGTGACCGCCGCCATCCGCATCACCACCGGCCCCGACGCCACCACCGCCACGATCAGCACCCGCCCGGCGGCCGCGCACCGCCGTCTGGACGGCGGCGCGAGCTGGGGAACCGCCCGCGTCCTGGAGCGCTGCGCCCGCGAGGCCCTACGAGCCGAGGCCCACCCCGCACCCCACTAGCCCTCACGACGACCATGCGCCGCCAACTATCCCATTTGTGGCAGTTTGACGGCCGGTTGGGAGTGAAACGATCACTTCTCCGACGCCAAGGACGAATGGATCGTCGCCAGACGACATCAGTACGGTCGGGTGATCGCGCGAATCGGCCTGATGGCTACATGTCGCGCCAGTTCACGAACATGTGCGGCCCTGATCCCGCGATCGGCTCGCTGAACGGATCCACCGCGCCGGTGAGGACGGCCAGGCAGAACTGTGCCATGCCACCGTCGAAGACCGTCCAGCGGTTCGCCCCCCACGGCACCTGCCTCCGAAAAGTGACCACCCTCCAGCTGTCGGGTGCGCCCTCTCGTAGCCAGAAGGCGACATCGCTGCTCGCCGAGTCCGCGAAGGGCAACAGGATTGGAAGGCCTTGCCTTCCAAGGAGAGCGCCCAGTTCCTGGCAGTCCCGGTCCGAGAGTGCGGGATCGACTCTGTCGAGGAGATCCCCATACGGCGATCCCGGGACGGGAGGCGTACTGACGGACAGGTACTCGTCGATCTCTCCCCCGCCGTACGACTCCACGAACTCGCGATAGTCCGCAGGGAGTTCCCACTGCGCCGTACCAGAGAGCCCTTCCCAGTCCACCGCATCCCCTCCGGAGACAGGTGGCGGAAGTAGCTCACGCAGGCGAGCGACAGCAGGCTGAGGCATATCAGAGTTCCTTCCTCGTCCCTGTGGGTCGCCAGGTCTCGGCGGGCTGCGGTCCGGAGGTGCTCGAGTTCCGTCCAGCAGCGTATGCCGAGACGGACTGTGTAGCGATCGGATGCGCCCACCAGCCACAGACGGCCGCCGGCCGCTGAGCTGGGAGGATCTGTGTAGCGATCTGCCGCGCCCCCAGCCACAGGCGGACCGCAGGCGCTAGGCCGAGAGCGACTGTGTAGCGATCTGGTGCGCCCACCAACCCCACACGACCGCAAGCCGCCAAGCCGAGAACGACTGTGTAGCGATCTGCCGCGCCCACCAGCCCCAGACGACCGCCAGCCGCCAAACCGAGACGGGCTGCGTAGCGATCTGTCGCGCCCACCAGCCCCAGACGACCGCCGGCCGCCAAGCCGAGACGGACTGTGTAGCGATCTGGCGCGCCTCAACGCCACAGGCGGGCCTGCTGCAACCAGGCCGCCCCTCGACTTCTGACCCCCGGCCATCCCCGGGGGGGATCCCGGGAGTCTTGTGTTTTTCCGTGTCGGGTCGGCCTGTCAAGGGTGGCCGAAGGCCATCGCGAAGCGACGCGACCGCAGGGAGCGCCCTTGACAGGCCGGCCCGGCACGGAAGGACAATCGACGCCCGGGGCGC